>NZ_JBLWMW010000033.1:0-48461 GCF_048515945.1 Pseudoalteromonas 'SMAR' | reverse complement strand
TAGGGAGAATCGAAAACGATGCAACCCCTTTTTTAAAGAAAACTTAGAAAAACAGGTTGTTTGCACACAATTCATCCGAAAACTAGTAAAAAGTATAGTTTTACTTCTTATTTTGTGCTTTTTGTAGACTAGAGATTTCATTCTCAAGGCTCTACACTGATAGCAACGATAGAATTAATAGGTTATTTAATGATGCTCAGAAGTTATAAAGGAAAGCGACCACAGCTTGGAGACGGTGTTTACATCGATGAGTCTGCAGTATTAGTGGGTGATATTGAGATCGCTGAACACAGCAGTGTTTGGCCTCTAGTCGCGGCACGCGGCGATGTTAACTTTATTAAGATTGGCAAAAGAACCAATATTCAAGATGGTAGCGTGCTGCACTTAACAAGAAAAAGTGCTGCAGTGCCTGAAGGCTACCCTCTCATCATCGGTGATGATGTCACTGTCGGCCATAAAGTGATGCTCCATGGCTGTAAGCTAGGTAACCGTATATTAGTAGGCATGGGTGCTATTGTTATGGACAATGCGATTGTCGAAGACGATGTCATCATCGCCGGCGGCGCTCTAGTGCCACCGAACAAAACCTTAGAATCAGGCTACTTATATGTCGGCAGCCCTGTCAAACAAGCCAGACCGCTGAGCGAACAGGAGCTCAACTTTCTCAAAGTATCAGCACAAAACTATGTTGAACTTAAACAAGATTATCTAGAGGAAGTCTAGGATTACCTCGCCTTCAGAGCTAATCATTTCGTCCTCAATAAGTTGCTCGGCCTGCATTTCATAGTCAAACTGGTGCTGAGCAAAATGTTCTAAAGCCTGTTGTTGTGGCAGCTTAGTGATTACCTTACAAATAATAAGCTGACCACTCGCCATCGCGGTAAAACGTAGTTCCCCTTGGTGATAACTGACATCATCGTTAAACAAGATGGCTTGATTCATTATGCACCTCTAAGCAGTTGCACACTGGCAGTGGTATCAGGGCGTACCCCACGCCATAGATAAAAGGCTTCTGCAGCTTGCTCTACCAACATGCCAATGCCGTCAATCAGTTGGGCTTGGCGGTTATGTTGTGCCACCCACTGAAGAAAACTGGTCTGCTGCGTGCTGTAAAACATATCATAAGCCACCTTACAATCTGCAACCACATTAGAGTCTAATGCCGGCACCTCACCATTTAAGCTCGAGGAGGTGGAATTAATAATGATATCAAAATCGCTATTCGATACTGCTTCTAGGCTGCTGGCTGAAATATTGCCAAAGCCCTGGAATTGCGTTGCCAGTTGCTGTGCTTTCTCTTCCGTGCGATTTGTCACCCAGATCTGTTTCACTCCAGCTTGAAAGAGTGGATATATACACCCTCTGGCAGCGCCACCGGCACCAACTAGCAATATGCTTGCTCCTGAAAGCGTCACTTGGTGATTTAGGAGGTCTTGAACTAAACCCTCACCATCCGTGTTATCACCACTAATTGTGCCATTGTCCTCTTTAAGAAGGGTGTTCACAGCTCCAGCTAACGCAGCACGCTCACTTAAGCTATCGGCAAACTGATAAGCTTGCTCTTTAAAAGGCACAGTTACATTCGCTCCACGACCACCTTGAGCAAAAAACGCGGTTACCGTTTGCTGAAACTGCTCTAGTGGAGTAAGTATTGCCTCATAGCTTAATTGCTGTCGACATTGTTGTGCGAATTGCACATGGATCGCAGGAGATTTAGAATGCTTTATCGGATTGCCGAAAACCGCATATTTATCCATAGTTAAAGAGCGCCTTATAAAGAGTCATTATGAAGCAGTTAATAAAACGCATCTTCAATAAAGATGCAACCTCAGAAGCAACAAATAGTGCCCCATCACCACAAGAAACGCCTTACGAAATTATTGGTGGAGAACAAGGGACTCGCAATTTAGCCAACCGCTTCTATGACATTATGGCAACAGATCCTTATGCTAAGCCACTATACGAAATGCATCCACAACCATTGGATCGGATCCGTTTAGTGTTTTTCGAGTTCTTATCCGGCTGGCTCGGCGGTCCTGACTTATTTGCTGAAAAGTATGGTCACCCTAGATTAAGAATGCGCCATATGCCCTTTGCCATCGACCAAGATTTGCGCGACCAATGGATGCACTGCATGAACAAAGCGCTAGATGAAGAAGTGGATAATCCGCTATTAAGAGAAGGCCTAAGAAAGTCACTAGCCCAACTGGCCACCCATATGATCAATCAAGAGTAGTATAAAACTATTAGATAGTAAGGATTACAGCACTGTTTTGCGCTAGGTCAAATCACCATCTACACTAGAGCAGCATAATGTTTGTTCTTATAGTGAACAGGTGCGATGCGTGTGAAGTCTATCCAACATAAAATATATGCCCTACTGGCGGTGACCGGCATACTGGTGCTGATTGCAAGTATTCTTAGCAGTAGTAGTCAACAAAAAACGTTGGCCGAAGAAACCGTCGAGAGCAACATCAAATTACTTGCGGATAACTACTTTGACTCTATCAACACCATGATGCTGACCGGCACCATGGCCAACCGAGAGATACTCAGTGAAAAAATCCGTAATCACCCAAATATCGAAGATGCTCATATTATTCGCTCAGAGTTAGTGAATAAACTGTATGGTCCCGGCAATGCCAACCAATCACCTAGCTCAGATGCTGAATATGCCGCATTAAACGGCAAAGAAACCCTCGTGATAGAGCAACGCGATGGTAACCGGATCATGACCTTCTTAAAGCCGATGGTGGCATTGGAAGATTATAAAGGAACCAATTGCCTCGGTTGCCATCAGGCCCAAGAAGGCGATGTGCTGGGTGTAGTAAGAATTAGTTACTCCCTAGCAGAAATAGACAGCACCGTGCATAACAACACTTGGGTAAGTACCGCCTTGTTGTCAGCTATTTTTATCACCACCTTTGTGCTCTTAGGGGTGTTATTTCGCAAACTCTTTATTGTGCGCCTAAAAACCTTGGGTCGCACTATGCGGCTGGCCACCAGCAATAAGGATCTATCTTTACGAATTGACGACGACGTGGATGACGAGCTCGGAAGACTGGCCAATAACTACAATAAAATGATGGACAGCTTCAAAGAAAATATCTCGCAGCTGTCTCACTCTTCGAAGGTATTAATTAGTTCAGCTGAATCTATCTATGCCTCAGCAGAGACCACTGAGTTGGCTATCCAAGAACAAAAGCAAGGAACTGACTCGGTAGCCGCGGCTATTAATGAGCTGGAAAGCTCTTCCAGTGAAGTGAAAAACACCACTCACTTTGCATCTGAGAAGTCAGACAGCAGCAACCACTTGGCAGAAGAGAGTATGGCGGTTGCTAATCATACAGAGCAAAGCATTAACCAACTCGCGCAAGATGTCCGCCAAGCAGCCGAGCAAGTATCACAGCTGCAAGCGCAAACATTGGAGGTGGGCAAAGTGCTTGAGGTGATCAGTGCTATCGCCGAGCAGACCAATTTACTGGCGCTCAATGCCGCCATTGAAGCTGCGCGGGCCGGTGAAGCGGGCCGAGGTTTTGCCGTGGTCGCCGATGAAGTGAGAACTCTGGCCACCAGAACCCATGACTCGACTGATGAAATCAGAAGAACCATTGATAAGTTACAAACCGAGGCAGAGCAAACCGTTGCGGCCATGAGTGCCTCTTGTGAAGAAGCCGATGAACGCGCAGGACAAGTGAAAAAAGTGGCTCAAGCACTGAAAGACATATCAACGCAAATGCATGAAATAAATGCTTTAAACTTGCAAATAGCCGATGCCACTGAACAGCAAAACCTTGCAGCAGAAGAAATTAATCGCAGCGTTGTTGCCATCAGTGATAATGCTGAAACCTCGCTCGTTGATGCCCATGGCTCGAAACAGATCAGTGAAGAGCTACTAACACTGGCCAGAGATCTGGATGAACAGGTAAGAGGATTTAAACTCAACTAACGGGTAATAAATAAGGAGCCAAAAGGCTCCTTATTTATTTAACCAGTCTCTGGGAGTTAAAAACTCGTTTAACCTTGCCTCTGCGGATCCGGGCTCAGGCTGGAAGTCATATTCCCAACGCGCAAGCGGTGGCATCGACATCAAAATAGACTCAGTGCGCCCACCTGTTTGCAAACCAAATAAGGTGCCACGATCCCAAACCAGATTAAATTCGACGTAACGACCTCGGCGGTACAACTGGAACTGTCGCTGTTGTTCACCATAGGGCGTATCTTTACGCTTAGCGATAATAGGTAAGTAGGCGTCCAGAAAGCCATTCCCTACCGCCTGCATAAAGGCAAAACTCTTATCAAAGCCCCACTGATTTAAATCATCGAAGAATAAACCACCTACGCCTCGGGTTTCCTTGCGGTGTTTCAAATAGAAATAATCATCACACCATTTTTTATAGTCATCATACACCTGCTCACCAAATGGCGCACACAAATCCGCTGCAACTTGGTGCCAATGTTGAACGTCCTCCATTTGCGGATAAAATGGAGTTAAATCAAAGCCGCCACCAAACCACCAAATCGGTGCTTCACCTTCTTTCTCGGCAATAAAAAACCGCACATTGGCATGGCTGGTAGGAATATGGGGATTTTTTGGGTGGATCACCAAGGACACACCACAAGCATGAAAGCTACGTCCTGCTAATTCCGGTCGGTGAGCCGTGGCTGAAGCGGGCATTGAGGCACCAAAAACATGGGAGTAGTTCACTCCCCCTTGCTCAATCACATTACCATCGCGGATAACGCGGGTACGACCGCCCCCACCTTCTTCTCTTTGCCAAGCATCTTCAACGAACTTGGCGCCACCGTCAGCTTGCTCAAGACCTTGGCAAATATGGTCTTGCAGCTGTAATAAAAAGCTTTTTACTGTTTCTAAATTTACTTGACTCATAGTAATTATGTTCCTCGGATCACTTTGCCTGTCATGGCGTCCTTGATTACGCTGGGGCTCGAATGGCTGCCTAAAGGGCCGTCAACATAGTAGCCGACTTGATCAGCAAATAGGGCTTTGGCTTGGGAGAGTGACGTCACAGGCATCTCACCGCTGAAATTGGCGCTGGTAGAGACAATGGGTTTTGCAAATGCTTGGCATATACGCTTCACCACCGGGTGCGCAGTTACTCGAATGGCAATCGTCTGGCGACCACCGGTAAGCCAACGCGGCGCTGAAGCCTTAGCAGGAAGCAACCAAGTTACGGCACCAGGCCAACTAGAAAATATCTCAGCGCGTTTGTGCAAAGGAATATGTTCATCTGCAACGTAAGGCAAACACTGAGAATAATTATCAGCAATTAGGATCAAACCTTTACTTAGCGGCCGCCCTTTTAGCTGCAACAGGTGCGCAACGGCGGCTTGGTTATCAGGGTCGCACCCTAAGCCAAATATAGCTTCCGTGGGGTAGCAAATCACAGCCCCGTCAGTTAATGCCTGTTCGACGCTGAGTTGATTAGCAACTTCGAGCGAGTCGCCATTTGCAGTAGTACTCACGCTTTGTCCACGACCTTTTGACATGATTTTTGCGGACATTGTAGCACAGCCTTGCCAGCTCGGGTCTTCTCCACCAGCACTGGCCAACCGCATTGCTCACAAGTTTGCGCAACGGGCGGGTAATTCAGTGTGTATTTGCAACTGGGGTACTTATCGCAGCTGTAAAAGTGCTTACCAAACTTATTCTTGCGCTGTGTCAGTTGCCCAGTTTGGCATTTCGGGCAATCAGGCAAAGCCTCGGGCTCAGGTTCTTCCTCATGACCAATATAATGACACTCAGGGTAGCCAGTGCAGCCAATAAACATACCGTAGCGACCATTTTTTATGACTAAGTCCTTACCACACTCAGGGCATGCCACGTCTTCAAGCACTTTGATCACATGGCTATCATGATGGGCAATAGCACGGGTGTAGTCGCACTGGGGGTAACTGGCACAGCCAATAAACGGTCCGCTTTTACTGTTTTTTATCACCAGCTCAGAGCCACATTGCGGACAAACTTCATACTCTTTTTCAAGTGCATGTTTGTCAGCATTAAATAGAGCATGATCAATTTTGCTCATTGGTCCTCCCACCCTAGGTACTTTTCAGCGCCTAATATAATCGCCTAGTCTAGTGGGTCAAGGAAATTGCCAATTAATTCAGCAATTATCTATATTCTGCTGCTTAGTGCACCACGGTGGCAGGCTCAGTAAAAATTAAGTCTTCCATTTGCGCGTAGGCGTGCTCTTTGCCGGGCACGTTGAATAGCACCATTAAAATCACCCATTTTAAGTCATCTAAGCTAATGTAGGTTTTATCTAACGCAAATAATCTATCCATAACCATTTCTCTTGTGGTGCCATCGATCACGCCAATTTGCTCCACAAACATCAAGAATCCGCGGCTTTGCACATCTAACATATTGCACTCAGATTCCGTGTAAATTCGCGTTGCGTGATCGGGCTTGGCATTAAGGTAAGGATACTCATCGCTGTGCTGAAGATCAGCGAGTTGTTCAAGCCAGTCTAGTGCTTTGTAAATTTCACCCTGACTGAAGCCGGCGCGGAGGAGTTCATCGGTGAGCTCATTCTGTTCAACAAAGATTTCTGACTCACTATGAATATAGTTTTCAAATAAATACATTAAAATATCAAACATCTTCTTAACCCCTCGCGAGTTTTATGTAGCCGTCTAAGACACGCTCTACTTTATCTTCGAGTTCTAGGTCCAGTAATCTTGCTACTACTTGCTCAACTGGCCACTGGGTCCTTTGCGTTAAGGTGTCTACCGATGTCACCTCAAAACCAAGGTTTTCTAATACTGGGCAGCACTCCTCATTTTGCTCATCACTTTCTATACTATATAGACTGTTTTCACAAAAAAAGCTCACCTCTTCTAAAATATCCTCAACGTTTTCGGTCAGTTTTGCGCCTTGTTTAAGTAAATAATGACACCCTGTTGCTAGCCTATTGCGGATCGAACCTGGGATAGCAAACACTTCTTTATTTTGCTCCAAAGCGTATCGAGCGGTGATCAGAGAACCACTTTTAATTTCCGCCTCCACCAATAAAACACCTAATGATAAGCCTGATATAATCCGGTTTCTTCGCGGGAAATTATGGCTACTAGCTGCGGTACCAGGTAAAAACTCACTCACTAACAACCCTTGCTCAGCGATCTCTTGGTACAGCGTTTGATGGCGCTTGGGGTATACTTTATCGACACCAGTACCCAGCACCGCTATGGTTTTCCCCTGCGCCGCTAATGCCCCTTGATGAGCCGCGCCATCGATACCGCGAGCCATACCTGAGGTCACAACTAAACCACTGCGGCATAACCCGTGGGCAAACTCGTACGCTAATTGTGTGCCAGATTGAGTAGAGCTACGGCTACCGACAATGGCGATTTGCGGTTGCTGTAATAATGCAGTATCACCGTAGCAAAAGAGAATTAATGGCGGGCTAGCGATTTCGCGCAAAAGTGGCGGATACTGGGCATCAAAATAACTGATAGTGATGATGTTTTGCTGCTGACAGCGCGAAATGATTTGTTCCACTTGGTGCCAATTGCATTTTGCAATTCCTTGGGCACAGGCTTCGCTGAGGCCCATGGCGCTAAGCTGCGCCTTGGAGAGGCTAAACAATTTGTCGAGTTCAATTTGTTGCAATAATGCCGTGATGGTTTTGATGCCCATTCCAGGACATAACATTAGCGCCAGTGAACGCGCTAAATTTGAGTGCTCCATATTCGCTCCTTGTTGTTGGCTGTAGCGCCAGGAGCGGTAGCACTCTATTGAGTTTACTCGCGCCCCATTACCTCTACGCTATCACCAATCCTAACTGGCTCCGAGGTTCTGACCACCATGGCGTAACTAAGCTTGTCGTATACCTTAAACACCATCACCTCGCCCACTTTTTCCTTGGGCATATGCCAAACTACGCTGTCATCGTCGTTTTCTTCACCAAACCATGACCCTACCTCGGTCATCAGCTTTTCTAGGCTAGAAGCATCTTCGATGTAACGTGGCCCATGCTGCCCTTCTATCACTGTAGGCGATTGCTTCCAGATATCAAGAATGTGCCCCTCTTGCAGCTGTTCATTACGACCAACATTGAGTACCACCACACTCATGGTACTAAACTCACGCAGTTTATTATCACTGGCAATGATTTTACCCGTGGTGGCTTGCTCTGGCCGAGTCATGGCAAACTGAGCAGGGAAACTTTGCCCTGTAGCAATCGGCATAACAATGTCACCCGCTTTCACTTCTTGCTTAACGCTATCCAGTAACAATCTGGCGGGTCTACCATTTGCCAGGTTCCCTTGCTCTACAACGCGCCCAGAGCCCACCAATACCGCTTCAATGCCCAGCTTTTCGTTACTGTCGGGATCGGTGTAAACCTCACCTTTACGATAAATGGCATAGTGCCCGCCAAGAACCAGATCAGCTTTAATGTACAGTAAGTGCCCTTCGGTTTTCATTTTGACGTTTTTATTCGCTCCCAAGACGATGGGATGAGCACTGAACTGTTCTTCGCTAAGGGTTTGCTCAAAGCGTAAGAAAGGTTCCATAAGAGGAAGCGGTAAGGTCGGAATAGCGGTGCTTTTTTGCGATACCACTCGCGCTTGTGGTGACAGCTTTTTAAACTGCTTTTCCACCGTCAGTATCGGATTTCCCTCACTGTCATAACGAAGTTTGAGGTTATCACCTGGGTAAATCAGATGGGGGTTTTTAATTTCTGGATTCCATTGCCACAACTGCTTCCACTTCCAAGGAGAGCGTAAATACATTTTAGAAATATCCCATAAAGTATCCCCTTTTTTCACCACATAACTTTTTGGTGCCTGAGCATTCAGCGCCAAGGTATCCGCTTGAGTGGAGAAAATAGTACAGCTAGCGATCATTAATGCAGCAAAAGGATATTTCATGATGGCTTCCTTGAGGTTATTTTTGTTTATTATCCACCAAAACCTGTTAAAGGGGAACTTGAATGGCTAAAATAAGACCATACACTCGCTTACAACAGCTTACACCATAAATTGAGTTAGAGAAATTATGGCCAAACTAGAAGTTTTAAGATTCCCAGATGAGCGTTTGCGCACCGTCGCAAAGCCAGTTACAGAAATAAATGACGACACCCGCCAGATAGTCAAAGACATGCTGGAAACCATGTATGATGAAAACGGCATTGGTCTGGCAGCAACACAAGTTGATATTCATCAGCGTATTGTGGTGATCGACGTATCAGAAGAGCGCAACGAGCCTCGGGTACTTATTAATCCTGAGATCACTAAGCGTGACGGTTCAACCACCAGCGAAGAAGGCTGTTTATCAGTGCCTCACTCATACGCCAAAGTCGACCGCGCAGAAACGGTAACCGTAAAAGCGCAGAATGAACAAGGTGAAGAGTATGAGCTTGACGCTGAAGGCTTGTTAGCGGTGTGCATCCAGCATGAGCTAGACCACCTGATGGGGAAACTCTTTATTGACTACCTATCGCCGCTGAAGCGCCAGCGCATTCGTAAGAAAATTGAAAAAGAAGCTAAGCTTGCCGCCAAGCTGGCTTAATCATCACTAACTGATTTTAGGGTATTTCGTGAGTAATCCTTTACGCATCGTTTTCGCTGGCACGCCTGATTTTGCTGCCCGCCACTTAGACGCGCTTATTCAATCACAACATCAAGTCGTTGCCGTTTACTGTCCGCCAGACCGCCCAGCAGGACGCGGAAAGAAACTAAAAGCCTGCGAAGTTAAACAACTGGCACAAGCACATGACCTTCCAGTATTGCAGCCGCAGTCATTAAAAACGGCTGAAGCACAAGCCGAGCTTGCCACGCTCAATGCCGATGTAATGGTGGTTGTCGCTTATGGGGTGTTATTACCAAAAGCGATTTTGGACACCCCTAAATTAGGTTGCTTAAATGTTCACGGCTCGATACTGCCGCGCTGGCGTGGTGCAGCCCCAATCCAACGTGCGATTTGGGCTGGAGATGCAGAAACTGGGGTTACCATCATGCAAATGGATGAAGGTTTAGACACCGGCGACATGCTTCATATTGCCCGCTGCCCGATAACCAACCAAGACACCAGTGCCGATTTGTATAATAAATTGGCCGAATTAGGTCCAGCGGCATTACTCGATACCCTTACAGCGCTCGCAAATGGTGAAGCCCAGGCGCAAAAACAAGACGATAACCTCGCCAACTACGCCAAAAAGCTCAGTAAAGAAGAAGCCAATATCAATTGGCAACAAAGCGCAGCACAAATAGAGCGTAGCATTCGCGCATTTAACCCTTGGCCAGTTTGCTTTACTTCTATGGCAGGCCACAGTGTCAAAATTTGGCAAGCCGAAGTGGTGAATGAGTCTGGCCAACCTGGTGAAGTGTTGCGTGCCGATAAACACGGTATTGTGATCGCTTGTGCTGAGCAAGCCCTCGCCATTCAATCACTGCAACCGCAAGGCAAAAAGCCGATGACAGCACAAGATTTTCTCAATGGCCGCGCCGATTGGGTCGCTGCCGGCTCTGTGGTAGGTGACGCGTGAGCAATGTTCGCGCCCTAGCCGCGCAAACCCTATTTCAAGTGGTTGATAAAGGCGCTTCACTCAGCACCCAGCTGCCACTAGCAGCAAGCCAGCTTGATGGCAAAGACAAAGCTCTATTACAACAGATCTGCTATGGTGTATTACGCTACTTGCCTTCGTTAGAACATTATTGCCAACAGCTTCTTGAGCAGCCGCTAAAAGGTAAGCGCCGAGTATTCCAGTTTTTACTGTATGTGGGTATTTACCAACTTCAACATATGCGAGTGCCAGCACACGCTGCCGTGGCAGAAACTGTGAATGCCCTAAGCATGCTAAGAGCGCCGGGCATGAAAGGCCTAATCAATGCCATTTTGCGCAACTTCCAACGCCAACAAGAGACACTTGAGTCCAGCGCAGCGGCTATTCCAGCTTGTTTATACAACCACCCCGGCTGGTTTATTAACAAACTAAAAGCGGCATACCCGCAGCAGTGGCAAACTATTCTCGAGGCAAACCAGCAACAAGCCCCAATGTGGTTGCGAGTAAACCAATCGCAATACAGCACGTCACAATATGCTCAACTATTGACGGCGGCTGGTATCGAATACGAGCTCGATGAAGACTATCCCGATGGCATTTTATTGCTCACCCCGCAAGATGTTTATAACCTGCCAGAGTTCGCCTCGGGTGCTTGCTCCGTGCAAGATGCCGCAGCACAAAAAGCAGCACGACTATTGGCACCACAAAAGGGTGAACGCATTCTTGATGCCTGTGCCGCCCCAGGCGGTAAGACTTGCCATATTTTAGAGCTAGCCGATGCCGAAGTCACTGCCATTGATGCTGACCCCGAGCGATTGCAGCGGGTACAACAAAACCTTTCACGTATTGGTTTGCGCGCCACCTGCCAACAGGGCGATGCCGCCGATCCTGATAGTTGGTGGGACGGTCAGCAATTTGACCGCATCTTATTGGATGTGCCCTGCTCAGCGACCGGTGTGATCCGTCGTCATCCCGACATCAAGTGGCTACGACGCGCCAGCGATATTGCCAATTTGGCGCATTTGCAAGCCCAGATCATGCAGAATATCTGGCCATTGCTAAAGCCAGGTGGCACACTGGTCTATGCTACTTGCTCGGTACTTCCTGAGGAAAACCAGCAACAAGTTGCGCAGTTCTTATCCGCGACACCCGATGCTGAATTAGTGCCACTGGGTGAACACAGCGAGCCGGGACTGCAACTGTTACCAGGACGAAACGATGGCTTTTACTACGCCAAGTTGACAAAACAACAATAGAAATCGACTGCAATCACTATGAAGATCATTATCTTAGGCGCCGGCCAAGTCGGCGGCACACTGGCTGAAAACTTGGTTGGTGAAGAAAACGAAATAACCGTCGTCGACATCGATGGCGAGCGCTTAAGAGAGCTGCAAGATAAGTATGACTTGCAAGGCGTAACAGGCCACAGCGCACACCCGGATATTCTACGCCAGGCAGGTGCTGAAGATGCCGATATGATCATCGCAGTAACCAGCTCTGATGAAGTCAATATGGTTGCCTGCCAGGTGGCCTACAGTATTTTCAATACCCCAACCAAAATTGCTCGGATCCGCTCCGAGCAATATTTAAAGTATCGGGAAAAGCTGTTTCATAATGACGATTTGCCGGTAGATCACTACATCGCTCCTGAACAACTGGTGACGCAATATATTCGCCGCTTGATTGACTATCCAGGCGCCTTACAGGTACTGCAGTTTGCCGAGGGCATGCTCTCTTTGGTCGCGGTAAAAGCCTATTATGGCGGGCTGTTAGTCGGCTATGCTTTATCGGCATTAAAAGAGCACATTCCTAATGTCGATACTCGAGTGGCAGCCATTTACCGCCAAGGTAAAGCCATTAAGCCACTGGGCACCACGGTCATTGAAGCCGATGATGAAGTGTTTTTTATCGCCGCCACTAAGCATATTCGCGCGGTAATGAACGAGCTACAAAAGCTTGAACGCTCGTATAAAAAAATCATGATTGCCGGCGGTGGTAACATCGGTGCTGGATTGGCCAGCTCATTGGATAAAAATCACAGTGTTAAACTGATTGAGCGTAACCAGTCTCGAGCCGCACAGCTGTCAGAAATGCTAGACAATACCGTGGTATTCAGTGGCGACGCTTCAGATCAAGAGCTCCTTTCTGAAGAGCATATTGAACAGGTTGATGTCTTTATTGCCGTCACCAACGATGACGAAGCCAACATCATGGCCGCCATGCTAGCGAAACGCATGGGCGTGCAAAAAACCATGGCACTGATCCAACGCGGTGCGTATGTAGATTTAGTTCAAGGCGGTGACATTGATATTGCCATTTCACCGCAGCAGGCCACCATTTCAGCGTTACTAACCCATGTGCGCCGTGGTGACATTGTTAACGTTTACTCGCTGCGAAAAGGCGCTGCTGAAGCCATAGAGGCGGTGGCACACGGCGACGAAAACACCTCCAAGGTAGTTGGCCGCGCCATCAGAGACATCAAACTACCGGTGGGCACCACCATTGGCGCCATCGTGCGCGATGAAGACGTGCTTATTGCTCATGATGACACGGTTATTTTATCTGGCGACCACGTTATTATGTTCCTGATCGATAAAAAACAAATTGGTGTGGTAGAAAAGCTATTCCAGGTCAGCGCCCTGTTTGTCTAGCTGGCCTTCGTTAGTTTTGTTGATCTTGCAAAATAGATAAGTCGATAAGGTAGTCTTTTAAAACACCGCGAATGGTGTCAGGCTTGGAATTAAGACGAATACCTAGGGCCAAAATATCATCATGAGATTTAATCCGCCGAACACTTCCCTCGAGGGCAATTTCATTGCCCTCTTTGCCGGCAATTAACACCTCACAAGTTGTGCCTTCAGCCACCTTTTCCGGGGCCACTGAATTCAAGTCCAGTTGCAAACCCGTTAAGGAGATGTCCTTAATGACACCAACATCATTAACACCTTCACAGTGAAACTGAGCTGGAATTAACGTTGGTACTCGGTTTTCTGAGCGTAACTTATAGGTTTGTATTTTTTCTGGTAAGTAGAGGAAAATAAGCCGCGCGGGATGGACTGAAACCGCTTTAATTTGCGATTTAAAGGCAATAACTTGACCGTCACCGTTTTCGAGCAATGCTCTAACAATCACTGTCGTGCCTTCCGTAACATAGTCCAGCGCCGCGCCTAATCGCTTAGGGTTTGGGTGGTTGAGAATTAGGTAAGCATCTTTTAGCATGCCGACGTATTCTGTTTTTATTCTTTTACTGTTTGCCGGCAAGCAAATTTCTAAATCAATAATACTGCCTGCATTAATGGCAGTGAGCAGGGTATCTTGCCCTACTTCCTGAGTTTTTAACATGGCTGCGACCCTTCCTGAGTACGACGCTACAATGGCATTGCAGCGGTTCGATTAGAAGAGTATTAAAAACCGATTCTATCTCGAATACAACAGCCCATTTCCTAGAAAAGGACCTTTACTTAATTAGAAAATGGCTGCGCAGCAGTAAAGCCCCATCACGTAATGTCATCATGCGGCTTTGAATTTCAAGTGAGCTGAGTGGCATCGCCAGCTCCTCACCCGCAACAAACAGCATCATGGGTTCGCTATTACGCTTAGCAACAAACAAAATACCAGAAACATCGTGGCGATATAGGCAACCAGAGCCTTCAAGCTCTTGGTAATCGGCAATAGCTGGGATTTGACGCTTCTGCCATAGCTCATTTTCTGAGATAACTTGTACCACGAAACGTGCACCACTCTCACAACCAATCTGATGAAATAAGTCATAGGTCTTAGCGTTACTAAGTTCTACTTCGTTACTGTGCAAGTAACCGACCTCATCAATTAAGTTGTTAAGTTGTAATACGCTTCGCTCAATAAGCTGCATGCCAGAGCTTGGCTCCTGGCTCGCTGCAAATCCTTTAATCACTTTAAACCCTTTATCTGAAAAGCGTGTGGCAAGCAATGTTTTCGCCTCCAAGTTAAATCCTTGTAAAAATATTGACATTTGAAAACCCCGAAAATCCGAGTTTTTAAAATTTTTATTAATAAAAATAGAGATTAGTTAAAACCAAGTGAGATAAAAGCACGGATTTTTGCGCTAAACCGCCTACTACGCTTTGTTAAACCGTCAGGGAGAGCAATTGTTTGTTGCCATAGGCTGAGTCTAGATAGGTGTTGGGCTGCCAGTGAGCAGCCCAACAAGAAGCGCTAACCGCGCCAAAAGGTAGGAGTGAACAACACCAGCAAGGTAAAAATCTCTAATCGTCCAAATACCATCGCCAAGGTGAGTATCCACTTTGCCGAGTCACTGATGTCACCGTAGTGAGAGGCCACCTGACCGAGTCCCGGGCCTAAGTTGTTAAGACAAGCCGCAGTTGCTGAAAACGCAGTAATGTTATCTAACCCAGTACCTAGCAGCGCAATCATAATGATGACAAACACCAGAGCATAGGCGGAGAAAAATCCCCATACCGCTTCAACGACCTTATCGGGTAATGCTTTGCGGCCTAATTTAATGGAGTAAATCGCTCTTGGGTGAACTAAGCGATTGAGTTCGCGGATCCCTTGCAAGTAAAGTAAAAATACCCGCACCACTTTCATTCCCCCACCCGTGGAGCCGGCGCAGCCACCAATAAAGCTAGAGAAAATTAACAGTATTGGTAAGAACAACGGCCAGCTGGCAAAGCTGTCGGTAGCAAATCCCGCAGTGGTACTAATAGACACCGCTTGGAACATAGCTTGATCTAAGGTTTCATCGCCGGTCTCATAGACATTATTAGACGACAGCACGGCAAAGCAGATAACCACCAGCGCCAATTGAATAAACAAAAACGCTTTGAACTCTGGGTCTCGTAGATACGCGCGAATACTGCGGCTCGACACCGCAGCGTAATGCAGAGAAAAGTTTATCGCAGCAATGAGCAGGAAGAACACACAGATAATATTGATCAACGGATTATCAAAGTGCCCGATGGAGGCATCATAAGTAGAGAAACCACCAATCGCAATGGTGGCAAAGGCATGACAGATAGCATCAAACCAGTTCATGCCAGCAAACCAATAAGCAAGCGTACAGGCGGCCGTTAGCGACACATAGATATACCACAGGTGCTTAGCGGTATCGGCTATGCGTGGTGTCATTTTAGAGTCTTTCACAGGCCCCGGGGTTTCAGCCCGATAGAGCTGCATACCACCCACCCCTAGCATCGGCAGCACCGCTACCGCTAAAACAATGATCCCCATACCACCGAGCCACTGCAGCTGTTGGCGATAGAACAGCACCGACTTAGGCAAGTGTTCGATACCGGTTAACACCGTTGCCCCTGTGGTGGTCAGCCCTGAAAAGGCTTCAAACACGGCATCAGCAAAAGACAGATTCGGCTTGTCTAAAAATATCAGCGGCAAAGAAGCAAAGCTCCCCAGCACCAGCCAAAACAACACCACGATAAGGAAGCCCTCTCTGGCTTTTAAGTCGCCGCGCTGCTTGCGATTGGGATAATAGGCAAACAACCCCATCAACACACTGAAAATAAAGGCCAACACAAAGGGCACACCACCACCATCTTTGTAGATCAAAGACACAATGGCCGGTGGCACCATAGTGATACTGAATAAAGCTACTAACTGCCCAAGTATTTTTATTATGGTACGAAATTGCATGTCTATGCTGCGCTTTTAGTAATTAAGAGAGCGAAAATAACAAGTCATGACCTGTTATTTCTCCTGTTTTTTCAATAATACAACACCATTCGTCAATTCATAAACAGCATCGATGATTTCTTGCACTTCACGACTGTCCACCGATAGCTGCCAATCAATGTTAGCACCATAATCCTTATGTAGGTCTAAGAGCGTGAACTGACTACTTAATAACTGCTCAATATTGCCTTGCATGGCATAGTCCGACTGCCCAACCAAGGTCGTGGCGGGGATTTTTTTGACGGTCTGCAACTGCGCCAGAGCATTATTGAGCGTCCCGCCATAGGCCCGAACCAAGCCGCCAGTACCTAGCTTTATCCCACCAAAGTAACGGGTGGTGACTGCCGTAACTTCACCTATGCCAGAGCCCATTAGCACATTCAGCATGGGTTTTCCGGCTGTGCCATTGGGCTCACCATCATCGGAAAAACCCAACACATGACTGCCACCCGGGGCGCCAGCAATATGCGCCCAACAATTGTGGCGAGCATCTGGATAGTCCTCATTAACTTGCTTAATAAACGCCTTGGCATCGGCCAAGGTGGGGGTATGCGCCAGATGCACGATAAAGGTACTTTTTTTGATTTCCTCGTGATGGCTAATGCTTTCATTAGGAATTAAATACTCTGACATAACTCTTCCAAACTAAAAGGGAGCCGACAGGCTCCCAATACGCATCAGTTGCGCGGCAATAAACATAACACCTTAAAGGTTACTCGAGACCTAAATCTCGCGTCATGTTTTCTAGGCGATCTTCATGCACAATGATGTCATCCTCGATGCGAATACCACCATATGGCTTAAATTGATCAACCTTATCCCAGTTGATATATTGTTTATTGTCTGTTTGCGCTAAATCTTCTAATAGCGAATCAATAAAGTATAACCCAGGTTCAATGGTGAACACCTGATTCGCTTCAATCTTACGCGTACAACGCAAGAATGGGTGACCTTCTGGTGGCGCTTGGTGTGCCCCACTCTCATCGGCCATGAAACCACCCATATCGTGCACTTGCAAACCAATATGATGGCCTAAACCATGTGGGAAGAAGGTTGAAGTAATGCCTTTTGCGACAATGTCTTGGGCTGGTAGTTTTACAATACCAAAGTCGCTCAGCACCTGAGCTACGCGGTTATGGCAGTCAATGTGCAGCTCACCATAAAGCTTACCAGGTTGCAGCGCTTGGCCCAATTCGATTTGGTGGGCATTCATCACCTTGATTAATTCAGCGAACTCGCCTTTTTGCGCGAAGTCGTAAGTACGCGTGATGTCTGATGCATAACCATGGAAGTTTGCTCCGGCATCAATCAAAAACGATAAGTGCTGATTCGGCATTTTGCGTTCAAAGTGGGTGTAATGCAAAATAGCGCAGTTTTCATTTAACGCCACAATATTGCCGTACGGAGTGTCACTTTCCATATGGTGAGTGGCATTCAAATACGCTTGTTGAATTTCAAACTCAGAGCGACCAGCGTAAAATGCATCGCGAGCCGCTTGATGGCCTAACACCCCTAAACGGCTTGCTTCACGCATGCACTCAAGCTCGTATTGGGTTTTGTAAGCACGATGGAAATGAAGATAGTTCATCACCGGCTCTGGATTCATTTGCGTAAACCCAAGTGCCTGAGCCACCTCTAAATACTCACCAATGTAAGCATAGCTGGCTTTGTCGTATGGCAATAATTGCTCAACCTGATCCGGCTTAACCAAGAGCTCAATATCGAAATACTCGGCCCAGAAGTCGCGCGGTTCATCAGGCACCTTGTGCCAAAAGTCAACGGGGCGATAGAAGATAAGCTTAGGCTTATCGTTGCCATTCACCACCAGCCAGCAATGTGGATTATCGATAACAGGCAACCACGCTTTAAATTGCGGGTTCACTTTGAACGGATAGTACATGTCATCCAAGAACTGGCGTTTTGCCTGCCCTGAGTGGATCACTAGGCCATCGAGCCCTTCGCGTTCTACTATGGTTCGAGTACGCTGTTGCAAAGTAGAAATATGCTCAGCGTATAAATTTGCTAACTTATCCATGGTGTACCCATTTTCAAAAATTCACATATTATAAAGTCTATCATAGCTGCTAACTAAAAACGACGCGATGCGCTTAAGCTGCCCCTTTGATGGTTATTTGACAATTTTCATATCCAATATGCTGGCTAAAATATTTCCCTCTCGACCCAGCTTAGTATGGTAAACCTGACGGTAAGCCATGACATTCTTGACGTAGTCTCGTGTCTCACGGTATGGGATCAGCTCAATCCATAATTCAGCAGGCATAGCCTCTGACGGTAACCAACGCTTAATGCGATGATAACCGGCATTGTATGAAGCCGTGGCGAGGATCTCATTGCCGGCATTTTTACGCTTGAGATACTCTAAATAGTTAGTGCCTAATCGAATATTGGTGGCGGGTTGATATAAGCGCCGTTTCGAAACCCCTTTGCGGTTATTAATATACTTCGCTGTGCTGGGGAGTAGTTGCATTAACCCATGGGCATCAGCGCGCGAACGGGCATCCGGTGCAAATGAACTTTCACGTCGAGCAATGGCGATACTCCAAGCCATATCGACGCGGTTACGTTTACTGTATTTATCGAACAACTCTTTGAATGCCAGTGGGAAACGCAAATCGACGTAATTCCATGCCTTGATCTGAGCCAGGGTAAAAATGGTGCTGTCATACCAGTCAAACTCCGCCGCTAAGATGGAGGCGGCCAATTTCTCTTCTTTGCTTGAGGTATTGGTTAAGTAGTTCCACTCTCTGCGCGCTTGAGTGAAGCGCTCTAGCTCATACAATGCCCGAGCTCGCTTAAACCCTGGGGCATTCGATACCTGACGTAATAACTCAGGAGCAATATTCAACGGCTCAGCATTCAAAGATATAGGTTGCCCCAAGCGTGCCGCCGCTAAAAAGCCGTAATAATCGCGCTCTTTGGCAAGGCGTTGCCAAATGGCATTGGCTTCGCTGAGTTGTTGCCGCTGTGCCAAACTAAAGGCCAGCCAGTACTGTTGACCATTACTTAATTGTTCGCGGCCAACAAATAAGGCTGAGATCCCCGCCCAATCTTGCTCTTTAAGCATATTGCTCATCAACCACTGTAACAGGGTTTTATCCTGCATTTGTTTGGGCACTTTGTTGAGCCAGAACTTAGCATCTTCATGACCCTTTGATGCCAAAGCTAACGCAAAGCGATAAGCAACGCTGTCTTTTTGCGACTGCGTAAAGCGAAACATGCCTTGCATTTTTTGCCATGCTCTTAGCGCTAAGTCTGGGTCACGCCAAATTAGACGTCGCACTCCGTACACTGCGATTTCAGCCTCTTTCGCAGAGCGCTTTTTAAAGCGGTATAAACCAGCAGCCGCACTAGGGTCTTGGCGCACCTTTTTGTATAGGGTCGCTAAGTAGGCCTGCTCTGCTGGCAGCAAAGTCGCTAAGTAACGCAATAAGGATGTTTGGCCATGTTGTGCCGCATTCGTTACCCGTTGCCACACTAATTCTGGGGTGCGATAACCGGCTTGTTGCCATCTCGAGAAAAGCTCATCACAGGCACGGGGCTGTGACTCACCAACCGTCCATATTGCTGCAACCTGTTCTAAAATAGGCTTCTGTGGCGCGCCTAAATCCAACTGATATTGCAAATACGTGCACTGTTTTTCGGCATCGCTGGTATCACGATAAAATTCGATGTAACGCGCTTTTTTCTCATGCCGCTGCAAGTATTCAAGCCAGGCTGAGCGCACCGGCCATTCCAACGGCGTATGTTCATACACCGTGAGAAAATGCTCAATCTCTTGTTGGTAGCGTAACCGCGGATGACGTTTATAAAACGCCATTTCAACATAGGGTTTTAACGGATGGTCGAGCTGCGCAATGGCCGCTTTAAAATTACTGTAATTGCCAGACCAAGCGATCCGCTCAGCCTGTTTAAAATCGTCAAGTGTGCTGGCTGCAGTGCACAAGCTGCTTACTGCGCATAAGCTGCTCACTACAACACGACGTAACCAATGTGTCATGTAAAGCCTTCTCAATCTGCCAAATAAAATACACACCGAAATTGAAATAAAGCCGATTTGTGCTTTTCTAAAGATGGCGCTGAAGAACAGACGCTCGGCTTGTAAACAGCGACGGATATCGCTGAGTGCTTAAAAAACCAGGTGTGCCAAGCCACCATAGCAAACCGACCGCGGTATTTCAGTAAATGTGCGGTAAATTTTTCATTGCAATTTGCCGCCGAAAGATCCACACTGATTGAAATAGCAACTCATCGTACCAGTGTAAAGCACGGGAGAACATGTATGTTAATCAAACGCGAGTCCTTTGTAGTAGATTTTTGCAAAGGCAAGATCGCTGAGTTTAAATTTTGCCTATCAGGCTCAGTAAATAAATTATCTCAGCAAGTACTTAAGGAAAGCCATGAGGCCCTTATCGAGCTAAGTCAACGTGATGATATCGAAGGCTTAGTATTTACCAGCGACAAAGATCACTTTATTGTTGGTGCTGATATCTATGAATTCCTTCCCACCTTCCAACGCCCTGAAGAAGAGCTAGTTGGTTGGATCAAAAACGCCACTGACGTATTTGATGCCATCGAAGACTTACCTTTCCCAACCGTTTCTGCCGTCAATGGTTTAGCGCTTGGTGGCGGTTGTGAGTGGTTACTAGCTACCGATTATCGTATTGCTACTGATGCCGCGAAGATTGGTTTACCGGAAGTCAAACTTGGTATCATGCCAGGCTTTGGCGGCACAGTGCGTTTACCACGCATTATTGGCGCCGACAACGCAATGACTTGGATCACCACAGGTAAAGAGAACCGCGCAGCAGATGCCCTAAAAGTGGGCGCTGTGGATGCTGTGGTTGCTGCAGATAAGCTGATGGACGCTGCCGTTCGCACTCTAGAACAAGCCATTGCAGGTAAACTAGACTGGCGCGCTAAGCGTCAAGTGAAGCTTGAGCCATTAAAGCTAAACCGTGTTGAGCAAGGCATGAGCTTTGGTATGGCTGAAGGCATGGTGATGGCGAAAACCAAAGGCCACTACCCGGCGCCAATGATGGCAGTGAAAACCCTAAAAGCAGCCGCGGGACTTGGTCGCACTGAAGCCATGGCCATCGAAAACCAGAACTTTGCTAAGCTGGCGAAAACATCCGAAGCCGCTGCGCAAACGGGTATTTTCTTGGCAGATCAATACATTAAGACGGTTGCCAAAAAGCAAGCTAAGCAAAGCAATACCGACATTAAACAAGCCGCCGTACTAGGTGCTGGTATTATGGGCGGAGGTATTGCCTATCAATCAGCCTATAAAGGCACACCTATCGTGATGAAAGACATCCAACAGGATGCGCTGGATCTGGGTATGGGTGAAGCGGCGAAATTACTGGGTAAAAAAGTTGAACGTGGCCATATGGCAATGGACAAAATGATTGCTACCCTAGGTAAGATTAAACCAACCTTAAACGACCATGACCTGACTGGCTCAGACATTATCGTAGAAGCGGTTGTCGAAAACCCGAAAGTGAAAAAGACGGTACTGGCGAGCCTTGAGTCGCAATTGCCTGAGGGGACCATTCTAACGTCCAACACCTCGACTATTCGCATTGATGAACTTGCTACCGCACTGGACAAGCCAGAAAACTTCTGTGGTATGCACTTTTTCAACCCAGTACCAAAAATGCCACTGGTTGAAATCATTCGCGGCGAAAAAACGTCTGATGAAACCGTGGCAGCAGTTGTGGATTATGCCCTTAAGCTAGGTAAATCACCGATTGTAGTTAACGACTGCCCAGGATTCTTTGTTAACCGTGTACTATTCCCTTACTTTGCCGGCTTTAGCCAACTAGTGGTTGAAGGCGCTGACTTCGCTAAAGTAGATAAGGTGATGGAGAATGTCTTTGGCTGGCCAATGGGCCCGGCTTACCTACTGGATGTTGTCGGTATTGATACGGCTAACCACTGTACTGGTGTAATGGCAGATGGCTTCCCTACGCGTATGGCTCGTAAGGATAAAGACCCAGTTGCACTCCTAGCCGATGCGGAACGTTTTGGTCAGAAGAACCAAAAAGGCTTCTATCAATATGCACCAGATCGAAAAGGTCGCTTGAAGAAGAGCAAAGATGAAGCCGCTTTATCACTGTTAAGTGAGATCTGCGAAGCCACTCAAGAGTTTGATAAGCAAACCATCATTGAGCGCTGCATGGTGCCGATGATTAACGAAGTATTGCTGTGTCTACAAGAAGGCATCGTGGCATCGCCACAAGAAGCTGACATGGCACTCATATATGGCATCGGCTTCCCACCATTTAGAGGCGGTGCATTCCGTTACCTAGACCAAATTGGCTTAAGCAACTTTGTTGCTATGGCTGATAAGTATGCGCATCTAGGTGAAATCTACCAAGTGTCAGAGCAAACTAGACAGTGGGCAGATGAAGGTAAAGTGTTCTATCAAGTGGAGGGCCAGTAACATGGAAAACGCGGTAATCGTAGATTGTATTCGTACCCCAATGGGCCGCTCAAAAGGCGGTGTATTTAAAAATAAACGTGCCGAAGATTTAAGTGCTCACTTGATGAAAGGCTTACTTGAACGTAACCCACAAGTCGCACCCGACTCAATTGATGATATTTACTGGGGCTGTGTGCAACAGACTTTAGAGCAAGGCTTTAATGTTGGCCGTAATGCTGCGCTACTAGCAGGCATTCCTCATACAGTGCCAGCGGTAACAGTAAACCGTTTATGTGGCTCTTCAATGCAAGCGCTGCACGATGCTGCCCGAGCGATTATGACCGGCGCTGGCGATACCTATTTAATTGGTGGTGTTGAGCACATGGGTCATGTGCCTATGACTCACGGTAATGATTTCCACCCAGGACTTTCCACCTCAGTTGCTCAAGCGGCTGGCGTAATGGGTCTTACGGCGGAATACCTAGCAACACTACACGGTATTAGCCGTGAGCAACAAGACGAGTTTGCAGCTCGTTCTCATCAGCGTGCGCATGCCGCCACGGTTGAAGGTCGCTTTGCCAAAGAAATCCTACCGATGGAAGGCCACGATGCTGATGGTGCACCGGTTTTGGTTGAGAATGACGAAGTTATTCGCCCTGAAACCAGTGTGGAAGGATTAAGCCAACTGCGCCCAGTATTCAACCCGGCATCGGGAACCGTCACTGCTGGTACTTCATCAGCACTATCTGACGGCGCATCGGCCATGCTAGTAATGAGTGAGTCGAAGGCCAAAGAGTTAGGGTTAACCATCCGTGCTCGAGTTAAGTCAATGGCCGTTGCAGGCTGCGATCCATCTATCATGGGTTATGGTCCAGTACCGGCGTCGCAAAAAGCATTGAAACAAGCTGGTATCAGCATTGATGATATTGGCGTTGCCGAGCTTAACGAGGCCTTTGCGGCTCAATCGCTGCCAGTACTAAAAGACCTCGGCTTACTCGATAAAGTGGACGAAAAGGTAAACCTTAATGGTGGTGCCATTGCACTGGGCCACCCATTAGGCTGTTCAGGTTCACGTATTAGCACCACGCTGATTAACCTGATGGAAGAAAAAGACGCTAAATATGGTTTAGCAACCATGTGTATTGGCTTAGGCCAAGGCATTGCCACTGTATTTGAGCGTGTTGATAGCTAACTCGTTCCAACCCGCTGGGACTAAGGCTTAAGGCTTTAGTTCCGGCAATATAGTTTCAACTTGGTGACCAAGGCAAAACGGCCTCGCTGTTTTGCCTTTTTTATTGTGCAAAATTGCTATTCCATAGCACAAACGTTTAAAATAGCGGCTTTACTATCGTGAGGCCATTGAAATGAGTTTTGACAATACCGATCACACCCTAGATGCCTTAGGCTTACGCTGCCCTGAGCCGGTCATGATGATCCGAGGTATGGTAAGAAAAATGAATTTGGGTGAGACCTTATTAGTGATTGCCGACGACCCTTCAACAACTCGCGATATTCCCAGCTTTTGCGAATTTATGGACCACACGCTAGTGGCCAAAGCAATTAGCGATTCCCCCTACCGCTATGTCATTAAAAAGGGCCAATAAAAAAGCGGCTTAAGCCGCTCTTTTATACTCACCATTGAAACTAAGTAAATCGATATTACAGTTTCACTAGCAGTACTTTCGGTTGTTGTGGATTACGGTAATCAAATTGAATTTCATACCAACCTTTACGGCTTGGCTTAAAACTAAAGTAGTTATACACCGTATTGCAATCGGCATTGAGTGGCACACCCAATGTTAGCTGCCCTTCACTTTTATAACCGCAGTTATACCCTTCGCTCCACTTGTTATCAGCAATTTTAAATTCATACACCTTACCAGGAATAGGAAAATTAGCTTTTGCTGCATAGACTCCAGGCTGCGTTTGTATCA
This sequence comes from Pseudoalteromonas 'SMAR', assembly GCF_048515945.1. Classification (NCBI taxonomy): domain Bacteria; kingdom Pseudomonadati; phylum Pseudomonadota; class Gammaproteobacteria; order Alteromonadales; family Pseudoalteromonadaceae; genus Pseudoalteromonas; species Pseudoalteromonas 'SMAR'. Next base: position 23,868 of record NZ_JBLWMW010000033.1, on the reverse strand, counting down.
ACCTATATTGTGGCTCGGCATCCCATAAAGTGAAATCACCGCGCAGATATAGCGTCCTATCAAGTTGAGCAATGGTACTGGACTGTCCGCCTCCGACCTCTACTGGCAATTGAAAGTTACTACTACAACCAGAAACAGCAACAACAAGCAGTGCAATAAAACTTTGCTTTGTGATCATAGTTCATAGCCTTTTTAATATTAAACAAAAGCCAGCTAGCGCTGGCTTTGAAATGCTCGATTATTTTTGTAATACAGAAATATCAGCAGTATTAAGGAATAATCGGCTTAATTGGCTTAATAATGCTAACCGGTTTTGTTTCACCGCTTGGTCTTCAGCCATCACCATAACATTATCGAAGAAGTCATCAACGGCAGCGCGCAGGCTCGCTAAACGTGTTAACGCTTGCTGATAGTCGCCAGCGGCATACACCGGCTGCAGTTCCGTAGTCAGTGCGGCAACCTGTTGTGCTAGCTGCTGCTCTGCAGCCTCTTGCAGTAGCGCTTGGTCAACGGCAGAGTCACTTGAAACATTATTTTTCGCTAAGATATTGTTTACGCGCTTATTGGCAGCAGCCAACGCTTCTGCCTCGGCTAGAGTTCTGAAGTGACTAACGGCTTTCACTCGACGATCAAAGTCAACTGGGCTGGTGGGTCGACGTGCCAACACAGCTTGGATCACATCAACGCTGAAGCCTTCTTCTTGGTACCAGGCACGGAAACGACCTAGCATAAACTCGAATACATCTTCCGCGACATTATCGTTGCTTAGCTTGTCTGCAAAGAGTGTCATTGCTTTCGCCACGATATCTTTAATGTCCAGCGGTAACGCTTTCTCCACCATGATGCGCAATGCACCAATGGCAGCACGACGAAGCGCAAATGGGTCTTTATCCCCTTTAGGAGTCTGGCCAATACCAAAGATCCCCACTAGGGTGTCGAACTTATCAGCCAGCGCCACTGCAAAGCTAATTGGGTTTGACGGCAAATCGTCGCCAGCAAAACGAGGCATATATTGCTCGTTTTGTGCCAGTGCAACTTCTTCTGCTTCGCCATCAATGCGGGCATAATGCATACCCATTACCCCTTGCACGTCGGTAAACTCCATGACCATTTCGGTCATTAAGTCGGTTTTGCTTAGTAAGCCTGCACGCTCAGCCATGGCTTTATCAGCACCAAGCTGTTCGGCAATGTAGCCGGCTAATGCGGAGATCCGCTCTGACTTATCTTTTAGCGTACCCAACTGCTTTTGGAACAGCACCGAGCCTAAAGACTCTAAACGACTTTCTAAGGTTTTCTTTTTGTCGGCTTCAAAGAAAAATTGCGCATCAGCTAAACGTGGACGCACGACTTTCTCATTACCAGAGATCACCACGCTAGGATCTTTACTTTCGATGTTTGAAACGAATAAGAATTTGTTGATCAGATTTCCCTGCTTATCCAGCAGTGGGAAATATTTCTGGTCGTCTTTCATGGTATAAATCAGTGCTTCGTCAGGCACTTCTAAGAACGACTCTTCAAACGATGCAACCAATGTCACTGGCCACTCAACCAATGAAGTGACTTCTTCAAGCAAATCTTCGTCCATGGCCACTTGAGCATCTAGCTTTTGTGCTTCAGCTTCAATTTGACTGCGAATAAGCGCTTTACGTGCTTCATAGTCAGCCATGACGTAGGCGTCTTTTAATACCGCAAAGCTATCATCAGCATGGTTCACACGAACGCGCTCAGGGTGATGAAAACGATGCCCTTGTAACTCATTGCTGATCGCCTTGCCTAATACTTCACCTGACACCTGCTGGTCACCAAGCAATGCAGCGACAGTATGTACGGGACGAATAAATTGTGTTTTATTGGCACCCCAACGCATAGGCTTTGGAATTGGCAGTTTAGCCAGCGCTTTGTTGATAACGTCATTCAGCAAAGCCAACGTTTGTTGTCCTTCGACTTTCGCTTTATGTAGTAACCAAACCCCTTTTTCGGTCTCTAGGCGCTCAGCATCAGCAATATCGATACCACAACCACGAGCCCAGCCTAACGCTGCTTTAGTGGCATTACCATCAGCATCAAATGCTGCTTTTATAGCTGGACCACGCTTTTCAACCACCTTATCCGCTTGTTTCGTTTGCAGCGCTTTCACTTTAACGCCTAAACGTCTTGGAGAGGCATACCAGCTTACCCCTTGGTGTTCGAGCTCTAGTGCTTCTAGCTCTTGTTGAGTGTTCTCTGCAAAAGATTCAGCTAGTTTTCTTAGTGCTTTTGGCGGTAACTCTTCCGTACCAATTTCTACTAATAGATTTTCAGTCGACATTATTGATCCTTACAAAGCGGGAAGCCAAGTGCTTCACGGGCATCATAATAGGCTTGGGCACAGGCCTTTGATAACGCACGCACTCTTAATATATAGCGTTGACGTTCAGTTACTGAGATAGCGTGACGAGCATCAAGTAAATTGAATGCATGGGATGCTTTCATTACCTGCTCGTAAGCGGGCAATGGTAAGCCTGCGGCAATCAGCTTTTCACTTTCTTTTTCGCACTGATCAAACTGGTTAAATAACGCCTCAACATCAGCATGTTCAAAGTTATAGGTCGACTGCTCTATTTCATTTTGCATGAAGACATCGCCATAGGTTACGCGACCCATAGGCCCGTCAGTCCAGACTAAGTCATAAATGCTATCGACGCCTTGTATATACATTGCAAGTCGCTCTAAGCCATAGGTGATTTCACCGGTGACTGGAGCACATTCAATGCCACCTACTTGCTGGAAGTAAGTAAACTGTGTGACTTCCATACCGTTGAGCCACACTTCCCAACCTAAGCCCCATGCTCCTAATGTAGGTGATTCCCAGTTGTCTTCGACAAAGCGAACTTCATGAGTAAGGGTGTCGATACCCAGAGCCTCAAGGGAGCCTAAGTACAACTCTTGAATGTTCTCTGGTGATGGCTTCAAGACCACTTGGAATTGATAGTAGTGTTGTAGTCGGTTCGGGTTTTCACCATAGCGGCCATCTGTAGGACGGCGACATGGTTGGACGTAGGCGCTCGACATTGGCTCTGGACCAATGGACTTCAAGAAAGTCATCGGGTGGAAAGTACCCGCACCCACTTCCATATCGAGAGGTTGAGCAACAACACAGCCTTGCTGCGCCCAGTAATCCTGTAAAGCCAGGATCAAACCTTGAAAGGTTTTGATATCGTATTTTTGCATAGTTGGCTTATTTTATCTGCTACTCATCATGTGTCAGCACCCTGTTTGATTGGCGCTCACGCTGAATTCAAATGATTGAAAATTACGCTCAGTATACCGCGTGCGCTAATCTGTTTTAAGCTCTTAAGCATAAAAAAAGGAGGGAAAATCCCTCCTTTTTATTAATTAGATAGTATTTTAAATATCTAGGTTAACCACACGCAGTGCGTTTTGTTCGATGAAGTCACGGCGAGGCTCAACTTGGTCTCCCATTAAGGTGGCAAACAGTTGGTCTGCGGCAATGGCATCCTCAATGGTTACACGGAGCATACGACGAGCTTCAGGGTCCATGGTGGTCTCCCAAAGCTGGTCTGGGTTCATCTCACCTAGTCCTTTATAACGTTGTGTATACAAGCCACGCTTTGATTCTGAAATCAGCCACTCAAGGCCCTCTTCGAAGTAGTCAATATTATGGACTTTTTCACCACGCTGCACGTAGCCGCCATCGGTAACTAGGTTACCAATTTGACGTCCAGTGTTGGCAATACGGACATAATCTTTCGAAGAGATAAAGTCGTAGTTAAGTGTATGCGCTTTATCGACACCGTGTTGACGGATATTGATTACTGGGTAATACAGATTGCGCTCATCATCAAACGCCACCTCAGCATTAAAGATGGTCGCGTCTTCATCTTTAGCGACTAAGTCTGCCACTAGCGCCTCTGTCCACTCCGTCACTTTCTCTTTATTGCCTAAGCTCTCTTCGGTTAGCTCTGGGTGATATAGCAAGCGATTCATAATCGACGACGGGTATTTACGCTTTAAGCGCTCAATGGTGTCGATAGTTTTCTGATAGTCATGAACCAGATTTTCTAGTTTATTTCCAGTGATTGGCTCAGCGCCTTCGGCTGGATATAACGCCGCGTCATTTAGTGCTAAAGAGGTCAAATACGCCGTTAAGGCGTTATCGTCTTTAATATAACGCTCTTGTTTGCCTTTTTTCACTTTATAAAGTGGTGGCTGAGCAATGTAGACATAGCCTCGTTCAATGATTTCTGGCATTTGACGATAGAAGAACGTTAGCAACAGAGTACGAATATGCGAGCCATCGACGTCAGCATCGGTCATAACAATGATACGGTGATAACGTAGCTTTTCTGGGTCATATTCGTCACGGCCAATACCACAGCCTAGCGCGGTGATCAGTGTAGCCACCTCTTGTGAAGAAAGCATCTTATCAAATCGGGCTTTCTCAACATTCAGGATTTTACCTTTCAGTGGTAGGATTGCCTGATTCTTACGGTTACGGCCTTGCTTAGCCGATCCACCCGCTGAATCACCCTCCACTATATAAAGTTCTGATTGCGCTGGGTCACGCTCTTGGCAGTCAGCCAGTTTACCCGGTAAGCCAGCGAGATCCATGGCACCTTTACGGCGAGTCATCTCTCTGGCTTTACGAGCTGCTTCACGGGCTCGGGCGGCATCGACAATTTTATTGACGACGGTCTTGGCGTCATTTGGGTTCTCAAGCAAAAACTCAGAGAGCTTTTCAGACATTGCTTGTTCAACCGCACTCTTTACTTCGCTTGATACTAGCTTGTCTTTCGTTTGTGATGAGAATTTTGGATCTGGCACTTTAACACTCACAACTGCCGTTAAGCCTTCACGAGCGTCATCGCCTGTGGCACTGGTTTTCTGCTTTTTATTAAAGCCTTCTTTTTCCATGTAGTTGTTTAGCGTACGAGTTAACGCTGCACGGAAACCAGCTAAGTGAGTACCACCATCACGCTGTGGGATATTGTTGGTAAAGCAATAAATATTTTCTTGGAAGCCATCGTTCCACTGCATAGACACTTCTACACTAATGCCATCTTCTTCACGCTCATGAGTAAAGTGAAAGACATTTTGGTGGCATGGGTTCTTTTTACGGTTTAAGTATTCAACAAACGCTTGAATACCGCCTTCGTATTTGAAGTGATCACGCTTATTCTCTTCACGCTCATCCGTCAGAATAATACTAACGCCTGAGTTAAGGAATGACAGTTCACGTAAACGCTTAGCTAAAATGTCATAGTGAAAGTTGATGTCAGAAAACGTTTCACCACTTGGCCAAAATCTTAGCTCAGTCCCCGTAGTATCGGCTTCACCAATAACGGCCAATGGCGCATCAGGCACACCCATAGAGTATTTTTGTTGATGCACTTTGCCATCACGGCGAATTGTTAATTGTAGTTTTTCAGAAAGTGCATTTACCACCGACACACCCACACCGTGGAGGCCGCCCGATACTTTATAGGAGTTATCATCGAATTTACCACCGGCGTGCAGTACGGTCATGATAACCTCAGCCGCTGAAACCCCTTCTTCTTCATGAATAGAAGTTGGGATACCACGGCCATTATCGCGAACCGATACCGAGCCATCGGTGTGAATAGTAACGAAAATATCGTCACAATATCCTGCTAGTGCTTCATCGATTGAGTTATCAACGACCTCAAACACCATGTGATGTAAACCAGTACCATCGTCTGTGTCACCGATATACATTCCTGGACGCTTTCTTACCGCATCCAATCCTTTAAGTACTTTAATACTCGACGAATCGTAATTTTCCGACATGGTTTCTTCCAATTATTTTGTTATTAAGCTGCCATGTTCCACGTGGAACATTTTTACTTCTCGTTCCATAGGGCCGATGACCGCTGCTATACTTTCGGGAGTGATAGCGGTGATGAACAATTGCGACTGGCATTGCATTAATAAACGCGATACCGCCTCTTTTGTGTCATCACTTAACTCCGAAGGTAAATCATCAATAAGCAATATCGATTGCTTATCACTCTCTTGGTCAATTAAGCTATTTTGCATTACCTTTAATGCATATAAAAGTAGCTTTAATTGCCCCCGAGAAAAAACTTGCTCGACACTGTGACCTTGGGTAAAAAAGTTAAAGTCCGCCTTGTGAGGACCTTTGGTTGTATAGCCAAGTTTTATGTCACGTTCTAACTGTTTTTCAAGCACATCAGCTAGCTCACCCTTCCAGCCTGCTTGAAAGCGTATTTCAAGGCTTTTTAGCAAAGGGCTTATATCCCCTATCTTATCAAAAAAATGCGCCTGAAACCTACTTATATACGCTTCTCGAAACGTTTTTATTTGTTCGGCTAAGCGAACAAACTCCTTATCCCAGTAGTTCAGCTGCGACTTAATATCCGCGGGGCGTGATTTAAGCAAAGCGTTCCGCTGTTTTAGTACTTGGTTAAATATTTTCCATACGGGATAAAATTGATGTTCCACGTGGAACACGCCTAAATCTAAAAATTTTCTGCGTTCTTTAGGCCCACCAAAAAACAGTTCGTAGCTTTCTGGGGTAATAACTTGGACCGGAAGGATTTGGGCTAGCTCGGCCACTTTTCGGCTCGCTTGCCCTTGTATTCTTAGTTTTGTTTCACCACTGGTGTGCTTACTGATGCCAAGCGGTATAGACAAGTTATGCAGTTGTTTTTTGGCATGAACCAGGCAATGCGGGGTGTCATGCTTAATCATCAACTTTTGCAGATTGGTACGAAAAGACTTGCCGCTAGAAAGGAAGTAAATGGCTTCAAGCAAACTGGTTTTACCGCTGCCATTCTCTCCCAAAATGACATTAACATCATCACAGGGAGAGAGCGCCATCGCCTCAATATTACGAAATGTATTAAGGCTAAGGTGAGTTAAACTCATAAATCTATAGACGCATCGGCATAACTACGTACATTGCATGCTCATCACCAGCCGCTTCGATAAGCGCACTGCTGTTAGAGTCAGACAAAGTAAATTGCACATCCTCAGATTTTATAGTGTTAAGCACATCGAGTAAGTATGACACATTAAAGCCTACTTCTAAGTCATCTCCTTGATAACCCACTTCGACGGTTTCTTCTGCTTGCTCTTGCTCAGGGTTGTTGGCACTAATTTTTAACACGCCACTGCTGAGGTTGAGTCGAACACCACGAAACTTTTCATTAGATAATATAGATACTCGCTGAAAAGCACTGCGCAACCATTCGCGGTTCGCTGTAACTAATTTATCGCCGCCACGAGGTAACACACGACGGTAATCAGGGAAACGGCCATCCACCAGCTTACTGGTAAAAGTAAATTCAGTATCGATAATTCGAATATGATTAGCACCGAACTGAATTGTCACGGCTTCATCGTCCGCTGGTAATAAGCGCATGATTTCCTGTACACCCTTACGAGGAATAATCAGCTGTCTTTGCGTGTTGAGTGACTCAGGTAAGGTTTGCTGGGCAATAGCCAAGCGGTGGCCATCGGTAGCAACCGTTTTAATGTCATTATTATCGACTTCAAAAGACATACCGTTAAGGTAATAACGGACATCCTGGTTAGCCATAGAGAAATGAGTCGCTTCCAATAACTTACTTAACTCTAGCCGCGTAATGGTGAACTCAACTTCACCATCCCACTGCTCTAAGTTAGGAAAGTCTTCCGCTGCCAGTGTGGTTAACGAAAAACGGCTTTGACCACTGGTTAGGAGTAACTGATGCTCTTGAGAACTGAGTACTAAGTCTGAGCTGTCCGGTAAACTTTTACAAATATCCAAAAGCTTTTTTGCCGGTAAAGTAATTTTGCCATCTGGCGTGCTGCTTTCTAACGCTACCGATGCAACTAATTCTATTTCTAAATCAGTCCCCGTCATATATAAGGTCCCGTCTTTCACTTCAAGCAGCACATTGGATAAGATCGGTAAGGTGTGTTTGCGCTCAATGGCACCTGAGACCTGAACAAGTGGTTTTAAAAATAGTTCTCTTGGAATTGTTATTTGCATCATTTAACCCTTAAGAAGACAGCGTTCTAATTAAGTTTTGATAATCTTCTTTCACTTCATGACTCTCGTCACGTAACTCTTTCACTTTTCTGCATGCATGCAAAACAGTGGTGTGATCTCGCCCACCAAAAGCATCGCCAATTTCTGGCAAACTATGATTGGTTAGCTCTTTTGACAGCGCCATAGCAACTTGTCTTGGCCGAGCCACAGAGCGGCTACGTCGCTTAGATAATAAATCAGATACCCTAATGCGATAATACTCAGCCACCGTGCGTTGAATATTATCGATGGTCACCAATTTATCTTGTAGCGCTAATAAATCACGTAATGCTTCTTTAACGAAGTCGATAGAAATAGGTCGACCGGTAAAATTAGCATTGGCAATTACCCGATTTAACGCCCCTTCCAGCTCTCTCACATTGGAACGTAATTTCTTGGCAATAAAGAAAGCCACTTCGTGCGGTAGATTAATTTTACTCTGCTGCGCTTTTTTCATCAAAATAGCCACGCGAGTTTCTAGCTCTGGGGGTTCAATAGCAATGGTTAATCCCCAACCAAAACGCGACTTTAAACGATCTTCTACCCCTTCAATTTCTTTTGGATAGCGATCTGAAGTCAGTATGATTTGCTGATTGCCTTCCAACAAAGCATTAAAGGTATGGAAGAATTCTTCTTGAGAGCGTTCTTTGTTGGCAAAAAACTGGATGTCATCGATCATTAAGGCATCAACACTACGATAATAGCGCTTGAATTCTTCAATGGCATTATTTTGCAGTGCCTTTACCATATCTTGAACAAATCGTTCCGAATGCATATAGACAATCTTAGCATCTGGCTTTTGCTCGATGATGCCATTGCCTACGGCATGCAATAGGTGCGTTTTACCTAAACCTGTGCCGCCATAGATAAACACGGGGTTAAACGCCGAACCTGGATTATCGGCCACCTGGGTAGCAGCGGCTTTTGCTAATTGGTTTGATTTACCCTCGACAAAGTTATCAAAGGTATAGTTTTCTTTAATATTGGATTTGTGAGCGGATTTGGGGGCAGGCTCGACCTTCTCGGCAACTTTTGGCTGACTGTTGGCTGTCGCTGTAACCTGCTCAGGAGTAGCAAGAGGCGTTGCTTTATCATTACTCAGGCCATTATTTTGCGTAGCTAAAGCGGGCTTGCTACCCACGTCAAAACGCAATTCTGGCGCTTCATCACCACAAATTTCCACCAGTAATTCATTAATACGGTGCAAATACTTTTCACGGACCCAATCCAGCACAAAACGATTAGGTGCGTAAATGGTCAGCGTATCATCTGTACTTTCAGCCTGTAATGGTCTCACCCACATACTAAATTGCTGGGATGGCAACTCATCTTGCAAAACATATAAACAACTTTGCCAAACTGACAGATACACACTGAACTCCAATTAGTTTTGATTCCCGGGAATATAAATGCAACATGAGATCCAATGACTGGATCAGAATGTATAGGATCGCCGGAAATACTTATTTATTATTACAAAATTACTGGTGGAAGCGGGCTATTATGAAGTGATCTTATCCACAAGTTCAATATTGACATTTTGAAAAAGTAAGATCTCACCAACACAAAAAGGTAAACCACTGTTTCAAAAGAAATTTTATTTTTTACCCACAAGTAAGATCATAGCAAAAAAAAGCACCGATCTCACCCTTTATTAATGATCAATTTTAGTTTTCCAGAGCTTTTCCTATTATTACTAAATGTTATAATTACCAGCACTATGATCAGATCCGTAGCAGATCTTTTTCACACCTTGATGCTGCCTCTATAAAGGTAGTGTTAGTCAGTGTGAGCTGTGAGTTGAGCGCAAAAGCCGCTCAATATGACCGCTGTAGTAGATTATTTAGTCATTCAGGATAGATTTTGATTGACTTTAATGCCCCTCAGCAGTAATATCTCGCGCTCGCAATGGCACCTGTGCCAGGATCGCGACCTGCATAGGATGTTTTAACTTTTAACCGATCGGATGGAATTGTTATGAAAAGAACTTTTCAACCTAGCGTATTAAAGCGCAAGCGTACTCACGGTTTCCGTGCTCGCATGGCCACTAAAAATGGTCGTAAGCTAATAGCACGTCGTCGTGCTAAAGGCCGTAAAGTACTTTCTGCTTAATATAAGTGGAAGACTTTAGCTTTGGCAGGGAGTTACGTCTGTTAACTCCCTCGCATTACTCCCGCATATTTCAAGAGCCAGCTCGCGCTACGACACCTTATTTTACTCTTCTTGCGAAACCCAATGATGTCGGTCACCCACGCCTTGGTTTAACCGTTGCTAAAAAACGTTGTAAAAAAGCTTGTCAACGTAATCGCATTAAGCGACTCGCCAGAGAAAGTTTTCGCCTCAATCGCCATAAGCTCGATAACATCGACATTGTATTAATGGTGAAAACCGGTGTAGATGAGCAATCCAATGCAGAAATTAGCAAGCAACTCACAAAAATGTGGCGCAAAGTCAATGAACGTTGCAAGCCTGGTGCCCCAAAACCACCTCGTAAACCAAGAAATAACCCAAGACGCGCAAAAAAACAACAGGCGTCAAAAAAGAAGCCACAATAACTTAGATAACCGCCTTTTCTCAGCCTTTTCAGGACCACTGGCATAGTATTTTTACGCCAATTAAGGTAAGGTTAGCTCACCTTTTAATCAGCTATATCAATAGAAAAACCGCCTGTGCAAGTACGGTTAGAACTTGGCATTTGGTTGAGGAAATTGATATCGAAGTGCCATGAAAACAACTTCAGGGCATAGCAAGAAAAAAGATCGGGTTAAGGAAGTGCTATCGTTACCCAAGCGCTTACTTATTTTATTGATCCGTGGCTACCAAAAATGGATTAGTCCTCTACTTGGTCCGCACTGTCGATTTAACCCAACCTGTTCTAGCTATGCAATTCAAGCAATTAATTTACATGGAATTGCAAAAGGGAGTTGGTTAGCGGTTAAACGCATATTAAAATGTCACCCTTTGAGCGCAGGTGGAGATGATCCTGTACCTGTGAAGTCAACTAAAGTTAAACAACACGAGAAATAAGAGCTGTTATGGAATCGCAACGCACGTTTTTATTTATCGGCCTGTTGCTGGTTTCGTTCCTTTTGTTCCAAGAGTGGACACAAGAACAAAACCAACCACTTGCTGATACCAGTGCCGCCACACAACAAGTGGCGAACTCAACCCCAACAGAAGAGCAAATGGATGTTCCGGCATCAAGCCAGTCAGATGTGCCAGCCTTGGCAACGCAGGCAAGCCGCTCAACCATTAGTGTCAAAACCGACGTATTCGCGGTAAAAATTGATACTAAAGGCGGTGACATCGTTGAAGCTAAGTTGCTACAACACGCAGAAACCCATGGCAGCGAAGAGCCATATCTATTGTTAGGCCAATTCGATGGCAAGCAGTACGTATCGCAAAGTGGCTTAATTGGTCTTAATGGTCCAGACGCCAACCAAAAAGGTCGCCCAGTTTACGAGGTTGCGCAACAACAGTATGAGTTAAATGGCGACACCCTACGTGTTCCTTTAACTTACACCGATGAAAAAGGCGTGCAGTTCACTAAAACCTTCGTGTTTAAAGCCGGAAAATACGATGTTGACCTCGAGTATCAGGTAAACAACACCACTGCCGACCCAATTCAAGTGCAACTGTACACGCAAATCAAACGCACCCGCCAAGAAAAAGGCAGCATGGTCGATCAGACGTACCTAGGTCCAGCTTATGGTACCGATGAAGAGCCATACGAAAAGTATAGCTTCTCAGATATGGCTGACAGAAACCTCAATAAAAATACTCAAGGTGGCTATGTTGCCTTCCTACAAAAGTATTTTGTTAGTGCTTGGGTCGCCGATCAACAAGACACCAATAATATTTATACTGCGCTAAGAAATGGTAATGGCCTTATTGGCATGAAGGGTGAGCCAACCACCATTCAAGGCAACAGTACTGCTCAAATCCATGCAATTTACTACATGGGTCCAAAAGACACTGAAGCGCTAGAAGCCATTCAAGAAGACCTGGATCTGACCGTAGACTATGGTTGGTTGTGGTTCTTGTCACAGCCGCTGCTGACGTTATTGAAGTTCCTTTACGGTATTTTAGGCAACTGGGGTCTGGCTATTATCGCCATCACCGTTATTGTTAAAACGGCACTGTACCCTCTGACCAAAGCGCAATACACCTCGATGGCGAAAATGCGCATGTTGCAACCAAAAATGCAGGCGCTTAAAGAGCGTTATGGCGACGACCGCCAGAAGTTTGGTCAAGCAATGATGGAAATGTACCGCAAAGAAAAAGTGAACCCGATGGGTGGCTGTTTCCCACTGTTGTTACAAATGCCAATCTTCCTTGCTTTATTCTATGTATTCTTAGAATCAACCGAACTGCGTCATGCTGAGTTTATGTTGTGGCTAACCGATCTATCGGCCATGGACCCATACTACGTATTACCTGTATTGTTTGGTGCAAGTATGTTCCTGACTCAAAAGCTGCAACCAATGACAGTAACAGATCCAATGCAGCAAAAGCTAATGACCTACATGCCAGTGGTATTCTCTATCTTCTTTATCTGGTTCCCGTCAGGTCTAGTACTTTATTGGTTGGTTTCAAACCTTATCTCTATCGCCCAGATGCTGATCATCTACCGCGGTATGGAGAAAAAAGGCATGAAAGTTCGCGGCTAACGCAAACCTCATAAGATAAAAACGGCTCTCTGTTGAGCCGTTTTTTTATGCCTATAAAACATCAGCTGATAAAATTTGATAGCGATTTTATGGCAAGTTAAAACTCGAACCGGGTTGTTTATTATTAACAACTCGCTTTTCAGATTGAAGCTTATTTACTCCACTTTTTCCCGCCGGAACGATCTTTAATACATTAATACTGTGACTAGGCACACCCTCATCATACTCACCCTACTGTAATCGTTTTTAACGTGTGACAAAGTCGCAAGTGGAATAAAGACAATAGTCTATGGGATACTAGCCCAACACGCCTGCTAATAAAGCCATAAGGCTTGATACCTGACTATACTGAGATAGCCCAGTTGCTGTACAATTAAGCACATTAAAGGTTAGTTATAGAGTCATCATGTTCACACAAGACACCATAGCAGCACAGGCCACCGCACCAGGTCGTGGTGGCGTGGGTATTATCCGCGTATCAGGTAGTAGAGCAAAATACGTTGCCGAGCAGATCCTAGGCAAATGCCCAAAAACGCGCTATGCCGAATATTTGCCATTCAATACATTAGCGGGTGAGCAACTTGATCAAGGCATTGCACTGTATTTTCAAGGACCCAACTCCTTTACCGGTGAAGACGTCTTAGAACTACAAGGCCACGGCGGCCCGGTAGTACTCGACATGCTGCTAAAAGAAATTAGTCAGATTGAACAGGTGCGATTAGCCAAGCCAGGCGAGTTCTCTGAACGTGCTTTTATGAACGATAAGCTCGATCTCACTCAAGCAGAAGCCATCGCTGACTTAATTAACGCCACCAGTGAGCAAGCAGCCAAAAGCGCCCTACACTCACTGCAAGGTGACTTTTCCAAACACATTAATGCGCTGGTGGAAAAGGTCATTCACTTACGCATGTATGTTGAAGCCGCAATCGACTTCCCCGATGAAGAAATTGATTTCTTATCTGACGGTAAAGTCGCCGGCGATCTCAGTGCCATCATCAGCCAGCTCAGTGAAGTACGTAAGCAAGCCAAACAAGGCAGTATTATGCGTGAAGGTATGCGCGTGGTGATCGCAGGTCGCCCTAATGCCGGTAAATCATCACTACTCAATGCCTTAGCTGGCCGCGAAGCTGCGATTGTGACCGATATTGCCGGTACTACACGTGACGTTTTACGTGAACACATTCATATCGACGGTATGCCACTGCATATTATTGACACCGCAGGTCTACGTGAAAGCCCTGATAAAGTTGAGCAAATCGGCATAGAGCGCGCTTGGGATGAAATCCGTGGTGCCGATCATGTGTTGTTTATGGTCGACGGCACAGAAACCGCAGAAACCGATCCAGCCAAGATCTGGCCAGACTTTATCGAGCAACTGCCGAGCGGAATGGACATCACGGTGATCCGCAATAAAGTCGATTTAAGCGGTGAAACGGTCGGTACCGATACAACCGCAGAACATACTCTGATCCGCTTAAGCGCAAAAGACACAAAGGGCGTGGATATATTGCGTGAGCACCTTAAAGCCTGTATTGGCTTCACTGGTGCTAGCGAAGGCGGCTTTATGGCACGACGTCGGCACTTAGATGCATTAGAGCGCGCCGCAGAACACCTAGAAATAGGCCAAACGCAGCTAGAAATGCATGTGGCCGGTGAAATCTTAGCGGAAGAGCTGCGCCTTACCCAGCAATACCTTAATGAAATCACCGGAGAATTCACCTCCGATGATCTCTTAGGTAAGATATTTAGCTCGTTCTGTATCGGTAAATAACACCATAAAATGGGCCTTCTTAGGCCCATTTGTCATTGCTAGCAAAGCTTGCTTCACATTACTTCTCAATCACCTTTTCTCCGCACTCACCTTCGCTCACAGGCTCGATACCCTAAGTGTTTCGCAGGATAAAACCCGATCGCACTTGGCTTACTGCTAAAATCTGGCTAAGTGATTCATTAAACTAGCTACACTAAGTGCTTAGTTAGCTATCTTCAAGGTTGAAAATCGAGCTGCATAGCTAGCATTTGTGCTCATTTAGTATGCGTAAGCTGTGTAGCAAAGGGTAACTATATGCCCAGTAGTGAAGAAAAAACCCTAATATTTAGATTCTTTTGTTATATGGATCTAATGATATAGATCTATAAATCAGGATCGAATATCCCTACTTAGATCCTTATCCACAATCCGCCATCCACAGCCCCTCAAGTTATGAGTGCAACGCCCTAATTTCGATCGCTTATCCAGGGAAATAAGCTTTTTATCACAACACTTAAACGCATCTACCCCAGAGATTATCCACAACTTTAGCACCGAGTTACTCATTGGAATAATTTATTTAATATATATAAATCATAAACTTATATTAAAACCCTTTATTTTGATGGATTAGTAACCTATCTTTTTTATCCAAAATGTTTCTCCGCCTCTTTACTTATACAAGTTACACGCTAAGATGGCGCGCATCTAAGAATGAGGTTAGGTCATCATGCAAGCGCTAGACATAATTGTTGGTAGCCAAATGGGATCCGCAGAGTATGTTGCAGAGCAGCTGCAGGAGTCTCTGGAAGATCAAGGCTTTACAATAAATCTTCACGAACAGCCAGAGCTGAGTCATTGCCAACAAAAACTATGGCTGGTGGTCACATCCACCTATGGCGCAGGAGATTATCCCGATAACTTGCTGAACTTTGTTGCGGCGTTACAAGCCGCACCAGATCTAACTGGATTGCGTTTCGCAGTGGTTGGTATTGGCGATTCCAGCTACGATACCTTTAATCATGCTGCGAGCAATATTGCTTCTTTATTACAAGATAAAGGGGCCACTCAGCTCTTAGACGTAATAAAGATAGATGTATTAGAACCAGAACTGCCAGAAGATACCGCTTTAGCTTGGCTGCCAACGTTTATTGATAGCACAGCTGAATAACGCGATCGGAGATACACATAAGTTATACACATATTTATGGTTTTTAAGATCTGAATGTGGATAACCCTTGATCTAGTTGCTGATCTAACCCTAGTTATCCATTGGATAAAAATCGATGAACAATGAGATGTGTATAACTAGGTAAGTTGATCAGAGGTTTAACCCCACTTGATCCGATCTAATTCACATCATTTGATCTGGATTAACCCTTTGGATCTAATGAGGAATATAAAAGTATTCACAGATCTAAACTGCAGTAGTAGTAAGAATAACAAAGATCTTTAAAAGATCCTTATTTATATTAAAAGATCTCTTTTTTGCTTTGTACAAAGTTTAACCATTTCACTTCTGGTTAATTCTAG
The DNA here is from genome assembly GCF_048515945.1 of Pseudoalteromonas 'SMAR'. Lineage (NCBI taxonomy): Bacteria > Pseudomonadati > Pseudomonadota > Gammaproteobacteria > Alteromonadales > Pseudoalteromonadaceae > Pseudoalteromonas > Pseudoalteromonas 'SMAR'. Next base: position 7,859 of record NZ_JBLWMW010000033.1, on the reverse strand, counting down.
GTAGAATACGCATCCTTTCTAAATTTGCTCGGTTGTTTTAAGTAGGATCCCGTAAATGATTTATCATGAACATTTTGATGTCATCGTTGTTGGTGGTGGACACGCAGGCACTGAAGCAGCACTTGCTGCAGCACGCATGGGTATGAACACCCTGTTGTTGACCCACAATATGGATACACTCGGCCAAATGTCGTGTAATCCAGCCATCGGTGGCATTGGTAAAGGCCATTTGGTAAAAGAAATTGATGCCCTTGGTGGCGCCATGGCCAAAGCGATTGATAAAGGTGGGATCCAATTTCGAACGCTAAATTCGTCTAAAGGCCCTGCGGTACGAGCTACTCGAGCGCAAGCGGATCGATCGCTCTACAAAGCAGCGATCCAAGACATTTTACAACAGCAAGAAAACCTTAAGATCTTCCAACAATCGTGTGATGATCTTATTGTTGAAGGCGATCAAGTAAAAGGCGTAGTAACCCAAATGGGACTGCGCTTTAGTGCAGCTTCGGTAGTACTCACTGTAGGCACCTTCTTAGGTGGTCAAATTCATATTGGTTTGGAAAACTTCAAAGGCGGTCGTGCTGGCGATCCTCCTTCTCTTGCCTTGGCTGACCGACTAAGAGAAATGCCTTTTCGAGTGGATCGCCTAAAAACCGGTACACCACCGCGTATTGATGCCAGAACGGTAGACTTCTCTGTGATGCAAGAGCAGCCAGGTGATAATCCAACGCCGGTATTCTCGTTTATGGGAAAAACAGCGGATCACCCGACTCAGATCCCGTGTTACATCACTTATACTAATGAACAAACTCACGACGTTATTCGTGAAAACCTGCATCGTTCACCCATGTATGCAGGTGTGATTGACGGTGTGGGTCCGCGCTATTGTCCATCGATTGAAGATAAGATTGTTCGTTTTGCCGATAAAGAAAAGCATCAGATCTTTGTTGAACCGGAAGGCTTAAATTCGTATGAGCTGTATCCGAATGGTATCTCCACCAGCTTACCATTTGATATCCAGCTAGAAATTGTGCGTTCGATCAAAGGCTTTGAAAATGCACATATTTGTCGTCCTGGCTATGCCATTGAATACGACTTTTTTGACCCCAGAGATTTAAAACAATCGTTAGAGACTAAGTTTATTAATGGCTTATTCTTTGCCGGACAAATCAATGGTACTACTGGCTATGAAGAAGCTGGAGCTCAAGGCTTAATCGCTGGTACCAATGCCGCATTGCAAGTGCAAGGTAAAGAGGCCTGGACACCACGTCGTGATCAAGCTTACACCGGCGTATTGATTGACGATCTAGCAACGCTAGGTACAAAAGAACCGTACCGTATGTTTACTTCCCGTGCTGAGTACCGTTTATTACTGCGTGAAGACAACGCTGATCTTCGTCTTACTGAAAAAGGCCGTGAATTAGGCCTTGTAGATGATGAACGCTGGGCTGCCTACAACCAAAAATTAGAGGTAATGGAACAAGAGACGCAACGTTTGCGTAGCACTTGGATCCACAAAGATCATCCTGCCCTTGAGCAAGTAAACGCGTTATTAAAATCGCCGTTGACCCGTGAAGCCAGTTTAGAAGATCTGATCCGTCGTCCAGAAGTGAATTATCATGATCTGATGGCCATTGAGGGCTTTGCAGCGGATTCGGATAATATTGCGGCACTGGAGCAGGTTGAAATTCAAACCAAATACGCAGGCTACATTGCTCGCCAACAAGATGAGATCAATAAACAACTTCGTCATGAAGAAACCTTGATCCCAGTCGAGTTTGATTATAGCCAAGTCAGTGGTCTATCTAATGAGGTGGTGGCAAAGCTAACCGACGCCAAACCACAAACAATTGGCCAAGCTTCACGTATTTCTGGTATCACCCCTGCTGCGATTTCGCTATTATTAGTGTATCTGAAGAAGCAAGGGCTATTGCGCAAGTCGGCGTAATAGCAGTGGAACGCTGTGTTACTAGAACAACTGAATTACTTATTAAGCAAAACAACCATTGAGCTGACGGAACAGCAGAAACAGCAGCTGGTTGATTATGTCCAGCTGCTGGACAAATGGAATAAGGCCTACAACCTAACCTCTGTGCGCGATCCCAAAGAAATGATGGTAAAACACATCATGGATTCACTGGTGGTGGCGCCACACTTAACTGGTAAAGAGTATATCGATGTTGGCACTGGCCCAGGTCTCCCTGGCATGGTGCTGGCAATCGCTCGACCGGACATCAATTTTATTTTGCTCGACAGCTTAGGCAAACGCATTCGTTTTTTAATGCAGGTAAAACATGGCCTTGGCATCGAAAATGTCACCCCAGTCCAGTCTCGAGTTGAAGAATATCAGCCAAGTGTTAAATTAGACGGAGTGCTAAGTCGCGCTTTTGCTTCCCTACAAGATATGATTGACTGGTGTTCGCACCTGATTGATAACCAAGGTGCCTTTTTAGCACTGAAAGGACAGTATCCTAGTGACGAGCTAGAGCAACTACCTAGCGGCATCAGTTTAGCGCAAGATATTAGTTTGGTAGTGCCTGAACTTGAAGGCGAGCGCCATTTAATCATTCTTTCTAAAGATTAATAGTCGAGGACATTGTGGCAAGAATCATTGCAATCGCAAACCAAAAAGGTGGTGTTGGCAAAACAACCACCGCGGTGAATTTAGCCGCGTCCATGGCGGCGACTAAACGTAAAGTGTTATTGATCGATCTCGATCCGCAAGGCAACGCTACAATGGGCAGTGGCGTTGATAAGTATGACGACGTAGCCACTATTTACGATCTCTTGATCGATGAAAAACCAATGGATGAGGTGATCTCTACTGAAACCAGTGGTGAGTATCACCTTATTGCTGCCAATGGTGACGTTACGGCCGCCGAAGTAAAGTTAATGGAACTGTTTGCCCGAGAAGTTAGGTTGCGAAACGCCCTTGAAGCAGTAAAAGATAAATACGAGTTTATTTTTATTGACTGCCCTCCTTCTTTGAACATGTTAACCGTTAATGCCATGGCAGCAGCCGATGCGGTATTAGTGCCGATGCAATGTGAGTATTATGCACTGGAAGGGTTAACCGCTTTAATGGACACCATTACTCAGTTAAGCAAACTGGTTAACCCAGGATTGCAAATTGAAGGCATTTTGCGCACTATGTATGACCCGCGCAACCGCCTAGCTAATGATGTTTCTGAACAGCTAAAGCAGCACTTCGGTGATAAAGTGTACCGCACCGTGATCCCCCGTAATGTGCGGTTGGCGGAAGCACCGAGCTTCGGTGCCCCTGCGATGTACTATGATAGAGCTTCCAGTGGCGCTAAAGCTTACCTTGCGTTAGCTGGAGAGATGCTAAGACGTAAAGAAAAACAAGCAGCCGCTGTAGCGTAAGTTGCCAAAGAGGATAAGAAAAACATGTCGGTTAAAAAACGCGGTTTAGGCCGAGGATTGGACGCCCTATTGAGTTCTGCCAAACCTGACCCAACGACACCTAAAGCAGTTTCTGAGCAGCCTGAGCAAGATGCTGGCGCAACCCCAGCACCGACCCCAAGCACCAATAATACAGAACAAGAATTACAGCGCTTGGCGATTGAGTGGCTTAAGCCTGGTCGCTATCAGCCGCGTAAAGATATGTCAGAGCAAGCGCTCGAAGAGCTTGCTAGCTCCATTCGCTCGCAAGGCATTTTGCAGCCGATTGTGGTGCGCAAAGTTGCAGAGCAAAGCTATGAAATCATTGCTGGTGAAAGACGCTGGCGTGCTGCGCAATTAGCAAAACAAGAGTCGGTTCCTTGTATTATCAAGGATGTACCGGATGAAGCCGCTGTTGCCATTGCGCTTATCGAAAATATACAGCGTGAAGACCTCAATGCCATGGAAGAAGCCATCGCATTAGACCGTTTACTTAATGAGTTTGAGCTTACTCACCAACAAGTGGCAGATGCCGTAGGCAAGTCTCGCACCACAGTGACCAACCTGTTGCGCCTCAATAATCTTAACGACGATGTTAAAATATTGTTGGAGCACGGCGACATTGAGATGGGCCATGCCCGTTGTTTGCTAGCCCTCACTGGTGAGCCGCAATCAGAAGCCGCTCGTACCGCGGTAGCGAAAGGCCTCACGGTACGTGAAACAGAAAAGCTAGTGCGCAGTATTTTAGAGCCGGTGGCGAAAAAAGAACCCAAAGCAAAAGACCCAGATGTGCAGTTGTTAGAGCAGCAATTGCAAGAAAACCTAGGCGCTAAAGTGGAAATCAACTATAACCAAAAAGGCAAAGGTAAGTTGGTGATTTCTTATGCAAACCTGGACGAGCTCGATGGTATTTTAGGGCGCATTAATGCCGAAATGAACGGCTCGCCTGAGTAACCTTCCTAAGGTGATGTTGTGATGACATCACCCTCTTCTCTTTCCCAGCCCTGGGTAAATATGCAGTTAATTTGATTTTATATTTTTTCTTGCGGTCACGGCTCGGGACGCTCTTCGGCTATGGTATTGGGTGGGGTAAAAATCCTGTCTAAAAAGGGTCACATTTCTTGCCGTCAAGTTGCAAAATCAGTAGAAACAAGTATAATTTCGCCAGTTTTCATACCCTGATAAAATTTAACGTCATTAAGGTTAATATAGAGTGACTCATTCGTTAGCTCAGCCATATCGCCGAGCCGCATTAAAAGGTGTTTTCATTCAGGGTATCGTAGCATTAGTCGCTGCAGTAATCGTTTTTGTAGGTTGGGGAGTACAAGCCGGAGTTTCAGCATTAGCTGGCGGAATGGTATTGGTACTCCCTAATTTTGTATTTGCCGCCTATGCGTTTCGGTTTATGGGCGCAAGCAAGGCAAATCAAGTGTATTCCTCGATAAAACGAGGAAACGGATTAAAATTTTTACTAACTGTTGTGCTATTTGCACTGTTTTTTAAGCACTTTTCGGTAGTTATGTGGCCTTTTTTTGGCACTTACTTGCTGGTGATGCTGACACAATGGTTAGTCCTGATTTTTTTTAATCATTAACTTTTGGGATAAAACATGGCTGCAGAAGAAGTTACTCTATCGAGCCATATTCAGCACCACTTGACCAATGCCAAGATGTGCTCGACCGACACCGGTCTTGCCTTCAACAAAGCATGTGCGGACAGTGGTTTCTGGACATGGCATATAGATACCCTCGCATGGTCAATCGGTTTAGGTCTTATTTTCTTATGGATCTTCCGAAGTGCCGCTAATAAATCCACTACCGGCGTTCCTGGTAAATTCCAGTGCTTTATTGAGATGATTGTTGAGCTCGTTGCTAGCAACGTACGCGACACTTATCACGGTAACAGCAAGCTAATCGCGCCGTTGGCCCTAACGATTTTCGTTTGGGTATTCTTAATGAACTTGATGGACTTGGTACCAGTAGATTTCCTACCTGCTTTCGCCGGCTTCGTTGGTGAGCAAGCGTTTGGTATGGACCCACACGATGTCTACATGAAAATCGTACCAACCACAGACGTAAACATGACTGCAGCGCTTGCGCTAGGTGTATTTATTTTGATGATCGGTTACTCAATCCGCATCAAAGGCGTTGGTGGTTTCATCGCAGAATTAACACTTCATCCATTTAGCTCGAAAAATAAACTAATGATGTTAGTGTTGATCCCGTGTAACTTGATACTTGAAACAATTGCTTTGGTTGCTAAGCCATTCTCGCTAGCACTGCGTTTGTTCGGTAACTTGTACGCTGGTGAGATGATTTTCATCTTGATCGGTGCAGTTGGACTAATGCAATTACCACTGCACTTTGTGTGGGCCGTATTCCACATCATGGTAATCGTATTGCAAGCATTTGTATTTATGATGCTTACCATTGTATACCTCAGCATGGCCAGCTCGAAAGGCCACTAACAAGCTGAATAATAAAGATTTTTTATACTTAAACTTTAACTTTAATTTACTATTAAAACTTTGGAGATAAAAATGGAAATCGCAGTTGCTATTAAACTTATCGCTGTTGCACTACTAATCGGTTTTGGTGCTATCGGTACTGCACTAGGCTTCGGTAACATGGGTGGTAAGTTCCTAGAAGCATGTGCTCGTCAGCCTGAACTTGCGCCTCAACTACAAGTTAAAATGTTCATCCTAGCTGGTCTTATCGATGCCGTAGCAATGATCGGTGTAGGTATCGCTATGTACATGTTGTTCGCTCTTTAATTTTTTAGAAAATACCTGAAACGAACAACTGTCAAGTAAGGAGGAGCGGTCGTGAACTTAAACGCCACTCTAATAGGTGAATTAATCGCATTTGTGGTCTTCGTATGGTTCTGTATGAAGTTCGTATGGCCACCACTAAATGGTGCGATTGAAGCTCGCCAGAAAAAAATTGAAGATGGTTTAGCTGCCTCTGACAAAGCTGAAAAAGACCTTGAGCTTGCGCGTGAAAAAGCGCAAGAGCAGCTTAAAGAAGCAAAAGCACAGGCTAGCGAAATCATCGAACAAGCTAAGAAGCGTGCTGCGCTAATTGTTGACGAAGAGACTACTCGTGGTCAGCAAGAGCGTGAAAAAATCATTGCTCAGGGACACTCTGAAATTGAGTCTGAGCGCAACCGTGTGAAAGAAGAACTACGTACTCAAGTAGCGGCCCTTTCTATCGCTGGCGCTGAGAAGATTTTAGAGCGTGAAATCAATCAAGCCACACACAGTGACATCGTTGAAAAACTTGTCGCTGAGCTTTAAGTAGGAGGGTATGAGCATGTCTGAATTGACTACTATCGCTCGCCCATACGCTAAAGCGGCTTTTGAACTTGCCGTTGATAAAGGCACAGTTGAAGCTTGGAATGATATGCTGTTCTTCGCCGGTCAAGTGACCAGCGATGAACAGGTTAAGACGCTATTAGGTAGCATTGCTACTGAAGCTGAGCAGTCTGATGTCATCATCAAGCTATGTGCTGAGCAACTCAATGAACAAGGTCAAAATCTTATCAAGCTGATGGCCGAAAATGAGCGTTTAGCCGCCATTCCAGCTGTTGCAGAGTTGTTTGCTGAATTAAAAGCAGACTATGAAAAAGAAATCGAAGTAGATGTGGTTTCAGCAACAGCGCTTGCCGATGACGCGCAAGCAAAATTGGTCGCGGCACTTGAGAAACGTTTCGCACGCAAAGTTAAGCTGAATTGTAGCATCGACGAAGCTATCGTAAGTGGTCTAGTAATTAAAGCTGGCGACACCGTTATTGACGGTTCTGTGCGCGGCAAACTAGAACGTCTTACTACGTCGCTACAATCGTAATTGGGAAAAAGAGCATGCAACTTAATTCCACAGAAATTTCTGCACTGATCAAGCAACGCATTGAACAGTTTGAAGTTGTAAGTGAAGCGCGTAACGAAGGTACTATCGTATCTGTTACCGACGGTATCATCCGCATCCACGGTCTAGCTGACTGTATGCAAGGTGAGATGATCGAGCTTCCTGGCAACCGTTATGCTATTGCATTGAACCTTGAGCGTGACTCAGTAGGTGCAGTAGTTATGGGTCCATACGCAGACCTTAAAGAAGGCGTAAAAGTTAAATCTACTGGTCGTATCCTTGAAGTACCTGTTGGTAACGGTCTACTTGGTCGTGTTGTTAACACTCTAGGTGCACCAATCGATGGTAAAGGCGCTATCGATAACGATGGCTTCGAAGCTGTAGAAAAAATCGCACCTGGCGTAATCGAGCGTCAATCAGTAGACGAGCCAGTACAAACTGGTTATAAATCTATCGATGCGATGATCCCAGTTGGTCGTGGTCAGCGTGAGCTAGTTATCGGTGACCGTCAGACTGGTAAAACAGCATTAGCAATCGATGCCATCATCAACCAAAAAGACACAGGCGTTAAGTGTGTGTACGTAGCGGTTGGTCAGA
>NZ_JBLWMW010000032.1:0-52388 GCF_048515945.1 Pseudoalteromonas 'SMAR' | reverse complement strand
TGCAAAATTCGCAGTTTTCGCGCAATTCGCGTTAAGTTTTCGCGCGCGGCAACAGCAGGTTTCATGGAAGGCGCCATCGCCTACTACAACCATAGCGCGCTTCTCGGGAAAAGCGCATTTTACACCGGTCCCTGCGGGGACTGAATAGCCAATAGATAACCAAGAGGCTTGTGCGATAAAGCCATCTTGAGCTGGGATTGTTACTGACTGTGCTGCGATCAAGGGAAAGCCAGCATCCACGGTCAATATGTCATCTTTAGTTAGGAATTGCCCTAATGCATTAAAAAAGCTGTCGTAGCCGAGCTCTACTGTGCTTGCGTTATTTGTAACTCGGTGTGGTTGCTGTAAACGAAGTCCTTTGAGTTTTGCACTGTCGTGTCTTATCGCCTTAAATGCTTCAGTAAGGCTTTGTAAGTAATCGTTTAATTGCACAGATGGAAAGAACTTAGCACCAACATAGACTCCCTGATGCGCAGCAAGCACAGTACGCTCACTGCGGATATCTTTATTGCCAGTATCTTTCCCTGTGGTCCATGCGCCAATACCGACTAAAACACCGTCTTGTGAAACCAGCTTATCTACTTCATCGGGAGACAGGGTAACGCAAGCTTCAAACTGTGGGTGTAACTCAGAGATCACAGACTTACTCATCGCCGAGGTGACAAAGCGGATATCACCATGCTCCACGCTATGATGACTATTGATTTCATCTAACAGCTGTAAAAACTCTGCTTGTAAACCATAGCGCTGTAGTTCAACACCGGCCCAAAATATACTCTTGGGACGGCTCAACATTAACTCTACCGTTGCCGCAGCAGCAGCTTTGGCTTCACTGAATGTCAACGTGGTGCCACTGCCGGAGTGAATATTAGCGCTTGGGGCATTACAGGTGCTGCGCCATACATCCTCGGTCACCTCAAGGTAAACCGGCCTTTTATGGGTTAACATTGCGGTTAATGCGGAGTCAATTTGATACGGTGCCTGAGCGGCATTAGTAATGCGCTCAGCGGCCACCGTAATGGGTTTGAACATATGGATATCGACAAACTCATAACCAGTTGTATGGGAGTACAGCAAGCCTGCTCTTTTTGACGTTTGATCTTCTTTATTGGTCGGTGCACCATTAATAAGAATTACGGGCACTTGCTCAACATAAGAGCCGGCGATGGTGTTAAGTAGGCTAAATGCCCCAACACTGTAGGTAACATAAAGTGCTGTTGGTCCTTTTAAGCGAGCGTGGGCATCAGCCGCAAAACCAGCACAGATCTCATTGGCGTTACCTGAAATCGTAATTGGCGAAGCTTCATCTGCCAAAATAGTATCCAGCAGTGCAGCGGTGTAGTTACCGGCAACACCAAACATTTGTGCCACACCCACTTGCTCTAAACGCAGTTTTAAATACTCTGCAACGGTAAAATTATGATTACTCATGATCAATCCTTTTAACTGATAAAGAGGAGGGTTGCTCCTCTTGTCTATTTAGTTTGCTGTGATCAACTGCTTATTTTGCTTCTGATGTATCGAAATAGCTAAGATCGACGCCAAGTACGCTCTCGGGTTGCTTACGACTGGCTTTGCTCTTGTTCGCGCAGTTAGGCTTAAAGTTAGGATCAATGTACTCCATTATCATGCTATCGGAATTTGCTAGGTAAGCTTCTTGGATAGCTTCGGAGGAGGTTTTACCTGTGGGGTTTTGTTGCTGGAATACTTTATCAAAAGGTGCTAAGCCAAAGCCCTTATTTAAGGCTAAATCTGCTGAGCGTAGCGCGCCCTCAACCCAACCTTGATAGTCAGAGAAAGCTTCACCGCAGGTGTATAGCTGAGGTAAAGGCTCAACCAAAGTGGACATGGCCTCTTTATCATCGGTACCAATTGCCCATTGGTGAACCCCAAAGCCAAATTGAAACTGCTCTGGGATGTTGAAATTAACATTCCCTTCCCAAATACGCGCACTGGTAAGAATTGGCTCAGGCACATAATGGGTATTAAAGATGTCTTTAAAGAACTTTGTGGCTTGGTTTACAACCGCTTCGGTGGCTGGGTAAATATCGCTAGGAACTGGCTGCTCAATGAACTCAGCTTCTCTGGGGTGGTGATATAAAGCGCCCTTATTTTGCAAGGCACTCCAAAAGTTGATATTGAGATAATCACAATAGATGGTAAGTGCCGCGGGTCGACTGTATTTTTGCGCTTCGATTAAATCGAGCTTCGCTTGGGTCTCTTTATCTGGGTTGGCATCGCGCTCGTCATACATCAATGCCGCAGCTAATGGGTCATCCAGAGCATAAAAAGGATACACAGAGCCGGTGGGTAAGTCGGCAAAGTTAGGGCCAAAAGACACCGCAGGGCGACCAGTCATACCCGTCCCCCACCAAGCCGAGTCATAATAGAGGTTGATTTTTAGCAAAGGCTGATTGGTTGTACTTTGTAGTGTATCCCATAGGTGATCGCGAGTATTGGCTTCTAGCCGTTGGAATGCGTCTGAACGGAGAAAGAGCTTTTCCAGCGCAAGGCGGGGTAAGGCTAAAATCACCTTATCTGCTGCAACCGTGGCTTTAGGTTGGTCGGGTTGATCCGCTTGACTGTAGTGTAAGATATACTCTTTACGGTTAGCATCAAAACTGATGCTATCGATCTGTGTTTTTAGGTGGATGTTATCTTTACCAATTTTATCCACTAGGGCATTGGGGAGGGTACTAAAGCCATCTTTAAAAGTTTTAAACTCAGCGCTAGCGGGAAAGTCCTCCAGCAATTGGTAGGCAACACCGGCGTTCATTTTGGATAAAAATGTGCCGTTGAAGCCCAATACTCGATAAAGCATAGTGATGCATTCTTGGCTATAGCCCATGTCACTGAGCAGATCCCATAGAGACCACTCATACAACGGTTTGTCTTGCCATTGGCACTCAAGCCGAAATGCCTGCCAAAACTCAGGTCCGCGTACAGTTGGGCGGCCATCAAACTGAGGGTTAACCTGTAAAATACGGTTAAACACCACATTGATGATGCTTTTTGGGTTTACGCCTTGCTCATTGGCATCAAGATTATAGAGTGCCGACCAGATTTGGTAATCTGACTCTTGTGCCTCTTTGGCAGAAAAACTCGTACCGCGAAAGAAGAGGCGGTTATTGCCGTCACTGTTCATTGGAAAAGGGACAATTTGATCTTCTAAGCCCAGAGTTAAAAACAGCGCCATTAAATCGTCCATGCCCTCGAATAAAAAGCGCATCCCGCCTTGTTCTTCTTTAACGGTAATGGTGCTATCAGGGGCTGCACCAGCTCGTTTGTCCTTAAAATGGATCAAGTCCGAGTCCAGTCGCCCGCCAGTTCTATTGCTGCGCTCAAAGATGGCAATATCATCGATATTGGCTTCATTTTGTAGTCGCCAAGCGCTATATAGCCCCGACATACCTGCGCCAACAATGGCTACTTTGACTTTAGACGGAATGGTTTGTGGTTTGATTTCTTTACCAAGTTTATAGTGAGTCATAACAGTTCCTTATACGATGATGTCTCACACTTTTGAGGCAGACTGCTTTTACTTCCTAGCTCGTCAAGTGGTTATGATGGTTGTAAAAATAGCTTTTTATTAATGCGCCGTGCTGGTGTATTGCTGCTTTACTAAACAGCCTTTATTCATTGCCAATGGACTATTTACCACGGCAAAGGTTATTAAGGTTGAGAATAAGACTGCTACTCGAAGTGCAATACCCCAGTGAACATCGCGAATGAGCTAATCGAACTTGGGGCTTACTGTGCAACTGCATAGCATTACCATCACAACAGGGGAGGTTGTTGTTGCAGTAGGGCCATGGATCCGCTCAACGCTTTGGTACTATATACTGTAGTACAAAGGTTAAGTTTGTGTTAATTTTTATTTACCCAAGGATGATGTGAGGTAAAAATCGGCTTAAATCTTGGGTGATGAGACTACTGTCTTCTCTGACGCCGATACCCACGGCATTATCGCCAACCATCCATGATCCTATCAAGGTACGCATATCAGAAAACTCTGGTAAGGCATGGTAGGCTTGGTAGATATAGCCTTCAGCGCCATAGTCACCAGAAGATTGCGCCAGCAACTGACCATGACGATAAATGTCGATATTAGCGCCTTCACGAGAAAATAAGGGCTTTTTGACATAACCACTGGGGTGATGCTGGAGCTTACTTTTGTCTGCTTCAAAATAGGCTGGCAGTAAGTTCGGATGGTTCGGAAAGGTCTGCCACAGTAAGGGCAGTATCGCTTTATTTGATAAAATGGCTTTCCATGCCGGCTCAAGCCATTGGGTATTACTCGCCGTCAGGGAGTGGCTATATTCATCAGTAAACATAAACTCCCAAGGGTATAGCTTAAACATCCAATGGATTGGTTGTGACTGGAGGTCAACAAACTGGTCTTCAATGAGGCCAATATCCTCTATAAAACCTTCTCGTGTTTTCAATCCTGCCGCCATAGCACAACTGCGCATATATTGAATTGTGCCTAAGTCTTCGCTGCTGTTTTTGCAGCAGGCAAAGTGAAGCGGCTGGCCGCGGTGGAATTTATGTAACTGATAAAAACGCTCAATCAATGCTTCTTGCAGGCTGTTAAATTGATCTGCGTTTCTTGGTAGCTGACCGGCGTCGACTTGCTGTTGCAGCCACAGCCACTGCCAGTAGCCAGTTTCAAATAACGACGTGGGAGTATCATAGTTGGCCTCAAGCAGTTTAGCCGGTGATTTGCCATCGTAGCTAAAGTCAAAGCGACCATAAAGGGCTAAGTCACGGCGTCGCCATGAGCGGGTAACCAGTTCCCATTGCGACTGTGGTATCGCGAATTGTTGTAACAGGGCTTCGTCATTGCAAACCAACTCCACTACATGGAGCAACATTTGATGTAACTCTTCGCTAGGAGCTTCGAGGTCTTGCTCAATTTGTTTCAGAGAAAACTGGTAGTAGGCGCTTTCGTCCCAATACTTTTCACCGTACATGGTGTGAAATTCAAACCCATGGGCTTGGGCTTGTGCCTGCCAATCGGGCCGCTCTTTGGCTGTTATTCTAAACATGGCGAGTATCGCTTAATTATTCTTGTGAGCCATTGCTGTTTTGCTATACCACTTGGTTGGTCTAATTAAGAAGTGTGGCGGCAGGTATGGAGCTAGGGAATTCCCTAGCTTCCCCAGCTGCTTCTAGAGGCACTGCGGCCAAAGCCGCCACGGCTTCTGGTGACTGATTTTGCTCTGGGTTTATAATTGAGCTTGGAACTTTTTACGGTGGTTGTGCCAGCAGTTCGAGAAGAAGCAACAAAGTCGTTTTGCGAGTTGCGATAGCTAAAAAAGTCGTCTCTTGCTCGGTATAATGGCTTGGCACCTGAGTAGTAGCCACCGCTTAGAAAGGCCGCTTTTTTGCGTTTGCGCTTTTTCATCATGTCCAAGCCTTCGTCGACGGCTTCAGCAAGGGCCGCGACCATAAAGCCAGCCATGATGGGGCGCCAAATACCACCAGATTCTTCACAGCGGTCGTAGCCAAAATCACTTTCACACAAGCGTTCAGCAGCGTACTTGGGGGCTTCCTGCTGATGGTTTTGTAAGGCTTGCTGGTATTGGTACTGACAAGCTTCTTGCTCGACACCAAAAGAGGTACACTCATCAACATCTTGAAAAATAAGTGCTGACTCGTCGCGGTCACCACAGGCTGTAAGGCCACCGGTTGCGCCCATTAATAAAGTCAATTTGATTGATTTACTCCTTTTCATCTCGACTCCTTAATAGGTCATACACGCGGCATTTAGAATTCCAGTCGCCAACGAGGCACCGCCTAAAAATAGCCCTGCACTGATATGGTTACTTTCGATTTTTTCCGACAGTTTGGGCATGTACAGTCTAACGATAAAGAAAGTAATTAACTGCATAACCCCAGCAATAACACCCCATACAGCAAAGTCGATTAGAGAGACGGCGTTGACGGCGGCGCTAGCAATAGGCAAAACAAAACCAATGATGGTGCCACAAAACGCAGTGGCAGCCGCAGGATTATTTTCTTTGACTAACTTCCACTCACAGTGAGGAGTAATCTTGGTGTATACAAACAAAAATAACAGCGTCAGAAGGTAGGCTAGGCCAAAGTAGGTAATAAAGGGAATAAATCCTTGTAATGACTCCAATATCATAGTTTTCTCTTATTTTTTAATTATCTTCATGGGTAAGCTGCTCCAGCTCACGATGCAGTATATCATCATCCCCTAGGTTCAATTCAATCAAACGTTTTAAATGTGACACACTTTCCAAATCAATTTGGCGACAATGCAAGCCTAAATGGCCCAGTTCAACATGGCGTACCTCTACCTCCATGGTGATTTTAATGTCACTGTCAGGCAAGTAAAAAGTAAGGCTAGCGGGATCATTTTTCAGTGGCACATAGCCATCAGGCAAGGTGACTAAGGCGCCATTGAGTGAAAGGTCTAAAATTTCGCAGGTAAAGTCACCACTCGACGCCATAAAGCGCGCCTCATTGGTAAAGGTTACTCTGGAAAAACGTCTGCGTTCTTTCATACTCGATCCTAAAAAAAGTCATAATTTAATAATAGCTTATTTAACGCAAATGAGAAAACTCGAGCGCTTTTAAGCTGGCTAAGCAAAACGTTAGCGATGAATTACAAGGGTAGTATTTGTGTTGATAAAAACAAAGCCGAGCGGGAGATTTATGGTAATAAAAAAGCCCCAATCAATGGGGCTCTTTTATGGGGTTGGTGATTAACCAATTTTTTTGTATTTGATGCGCTTAGGCTCTGCCGCTTCTGCACCATAGGTTTTCTTCAACCACTCTTCGTATTCGGTGTAGTTACCATCGAAGAAGTTTACCTGCCCTTCATCACGGTAGTCGAGAATATGAGTGGCAATACGGTCTAGGAACCAACGGTCGTGGGAAATACACATTACGCAGCCTGGGAATTCCAAAATGGCGTTTTCTAGGGCACGAAGGGTTTCGACATCGAGGTCGTTGGTTGGCTCATCCAGTAACAGTACGTTACCGCCAGCCTTCAGTAGTTTCGCTAAGTGGAGACGGTTGCGCTCACCCCCAGAAAGCTCTTTGACAAACTTCTGCTGGTCATTGCCTTTAAAGTTAAAGCGGCCGACGTATGCCCGGCTTGGTACTTCAAAGTTGCCAATTTTTAGAATATCTTGGCCGTTAGAGATCTCTTGGAATACGGTGTTGTTGCCGTCCATATCATCGCGGAACTGCTCAACTGTAGCAATTTCAACAGTCTCACCAATGGTGATATCACCGCCGTCAGGTTGTTGCTCACCGCTTAACATTCTAAACAGAGTGGATTTACCTGCACCGTTGGCACCGATGATCCCAACAATTGCACCTTTAGGCACAGTAAAGCTTAAATCATCAATTAATAAGCGGTCGCCAAAACCTTTGCGTAAATTATTCACTTCAATGACCTGATCGCCTAGACGTGGACCCGGTGGAATAAATAGCTCGTTGGTCTCGTTACGCTTTTGATAATCGTTTTGCTGCAGCTCTGTAAACTGTGCCATCCGAGCCTTAGATTTTGCCTGACGGCCTTTAGGATTTGAGCGCACCCACTCAAGCTCTTTCTCAATAGACTTTTGTCGCGCTTTTTCTGACTTTTCTTCTTGCTTCAAGCGTGCATCTTTTTGCTCAAGCCATGAAGAATAGTTACCTTCCCATGGAATACCATGGCCGCGGTCAAGCTCTAAAATCCAACCTGCAACATTATCAAGGAAGTAGCGGTCGTGGGTAATGGCAACCACGGTGCCTTCATAGTCGTGTAGGAAGCGTTCTAGCCAAGCAACCGACTCGGCATCTAAGTGGTTGGTAGGCTCATCCAGAAGAAGCATATCTGGCTTTTCTAATAGTAAGCGACAAATGGCCACACGGCGGCGTTCCCCCCCTGACAGGTGCTCAATTTTAGCGTCCCACTCAGGTAAACGCAGCGCGTCAGCGGCACGCTCAAGGGCGTTATCGAGGTTATGACCATCGTGAGCTTGGATAATCGCTTCCAGTTCACCTTGCTCTTTAGCTAGCGCATCAAAATCCGCATCTTCCATCGCGTATTCGGCGTAAACTTCATCTAACCTTGCCAGAGCTTGTTTTACTTCACTCACTGCCTCTTCAATGGTCTCGCGCACGGTTTTACTTTCATCAAGTACCGGCTCTTGCGGCAAATAACCAATTTTAGTACCAGGCTGAGGGCGTGCTTCGCCTTCAAACTCGTTATCAACGCCAGCCATAATGCGCAGTAGCGTCGATTTACCCGCACCGTTTAGGCCTAAAACACCAATTTTAGCGCCAGGGTAAAAGCACAGTGAAATATCTTTAAGAATAGTGCGCTTAGGTGGCACAACCTTGCTCACCCGCGACATGGTATAAATATATTGAGCCATGAGTTTCCAATCTCTAATTTGATTTAGTTGTATTTTAGAGAAAGCCTTACGGGGCTGCAATGTTGACAGGAAACTTTGTTATTGTGCTAGCAACAGGCGGTGAGTAATGAAATAAGCTGTGATGCCTAAATAGACTTCGTTGAGGGAAGAAGCGAGTTACTTAACTAACACCGAATACTCAAAATCATTATGCTGTGAGTTGGCGGCGATCACTACCTGATAGGTTTTTTTACCTAGCATGACATAATTGACTTTGCCGACCTTCAATGGCTTAGGAGTGCTGTCAATATCCATTAACCAGACGCCAGCTTCGGTATCTGCGGCTAAATTGATGAGCGGCCTGTCGCCACTGTTGGGGATGTACAATGCAGCATGATGGCTTTTGCCCCAAATCGCTTTGAGGTCATCGTTTTCTTTTATTAAGGTATAACTGGCGGGGCCCGATGGTCGGATTTCATTGTGCTGACTGACTTGGCATTGACTGCAAGCGATTTTGGCAGCAGTGCGGCTGGTTTGCAGTTGACCGTTGAAAATGATCCCTTGGCCATCGATTTGCCATAACGGTTGACCCTCTTGATATTGATTGCAGGCAATCAACATCGTCATCATCACTGCTATGCTTAAGTGCTTTTTCACTTTAGCCGCTCCAAAGGACCTAATTATTCATTCCATAAAACAAGCTAACGATAACTTATTTCCCCTCTATGTTTATAATAGCGAAACGCTATGTATGCTGTATAGATACAAACGTTAACGAATGTAAAAACAAAAAGAGGACTTCGCCAGACAAATACCGATACGGCACTTAGGCTTTTCTGAGGTTGAGAAGTGACTTAACTGGTGTACTTTAGATAATCAACTAGCACTAAGATGGCTGGCCTGGTAAGGTTTTTGTCGCTCCCTCATAGGTGCCTTGCCAAAGTGGAATATGACCGTTTCGGATGGAGTCATTCCTAAAAAAGGCTATACAAACATACTTCCTAGCCGAGTTAGCTTGGCGCTTATTCTCTCCTGTTAATGTGACATTTACGTCGCAAAATGATGTCTATTTGAATACAGCAGCACAGAACGGCAGAGCGATAGGCGATGAGGCTATTTTATATCTCAAGTTTTAGTTGTTTGTACCGATAAAAACCTAGCTTTACTAAGGAAAGAGGAAAGCCTATGACCATTCAAATTCAACCACTAGCAAGCTGGCCCAGCCTCAGCAAAAAGGCGAAGGTATCCGCGGCTCAGACGCCAGCGTCTTCAGCAAGCAATACCAGCTCTACTCAGAAAAGCTCAGAAACATCGCCTACGGCTGTGTTGTTGTCTAAGGAGTTAGATGACGAAGCGGCTGGCTATAAAGAAGATAATGCGGTGTTCAAAGAAGACTATGAAGCACTCGAACAAGCCATGGAGCTGGTACAAGCACAAATGACCCAATTGCAACAGCAAATTACCACCCTGAAACAAGCACCAGCACAGCGTTACCTCAATATCGATAGCTCACAACAAGATGTCGAGTCTACTGAGCGATTGCAGCTCGAGCATGTGGGCAGCAAGAAGTATCGAGATGCGACCAAAATTGATGAAATTAAACACTTAGAGCAGCAACTGTCAGAGCTCAAGCAGCTGCAAGCAGAGCTCAGAGTGAATATGTTAAAAATGATTTTAGCAGAGCGTAAGCGGCTGGAAGAGTTGGCGCGCAAAAATCGCTAAAGTAAGAAATTAGGGTGGCACATAGCTCTTGAACTATGCTTTAACACCTGTGTGAGTTATTAAAAGGACATAAGATGAAGAGCAAAGCGGCAGTGGGTATGCTGTTATTTAGCTTCTTTAGTCATGGGAACTGCCAAAAAGATGAGCACCGTCAATTTGATTTTTGGTTGGGGCAATGGCAAGTAGTGCGTGACGATGGCCAACTGGCCGGCAGTAACCAGATCACCAAAGGCTATAATGGCTGCGTGATTAAAGAGCGCTATCAGGCGGTATCGGGTTTTCATGGTGAAAGTGTTAACATCTTTGACGTCACCACTGGGCGTTGGCATCAAACCTGGGTCGACAGCAGTGGACTGTTATTACAATTACAAGGCGGCTGGGAAGATGGCGAGATGGTGCTGCAGGGTGATCGCCAAAACCTGCAAGGCGTAAAGATACAAGACAAGATCACTTGGCGGGTAAATGGCGATGGTTCAGTCCGTCAGCTGTGGCAAAGTAAAGTGGCCGGTGGTGACTGGCAAATCACCTTTGATGGTCACTATCAACGCCAGCATCAAAGCCAGTAACACAGGCCCTATAAACATAAATTACAATGAGGTTTTAAATGAAAAAGTGGATACTATTCACCCTACTAATAATCAGCAGCACAGCGTTTGCGGCCAAGTTTGAGTCTGTGTCACAGCAGCAGTTGTTGGTCAATCAAATGAGCGCTGAGCCAGATGTGATTGTGGATGTTAGAAGCCCTCAAGAATACGCCGCTGGTCACATCAAAGGCGCCATCAATATCCCATTCAATCAACTTGATAAGTATCAGCAGCAATTGCAAGCTCTCAAAGATAAAACCCTGGTGGTGTATTGTCGCTCAGGCAGAAGAGCAGGGATTTTTATTGACGCTTTGCAGCCTAAGGGCTATTCATTAAAACACCTTGAAGGGGATATGAACGGCTGGCAAGCCGAGTCGTTACCCGTTATCCGCGAAGACAACAAATAGAGCAATTATTGCCGAGAGCGAGAAGGAGTTAATGGCCGCAAAGAGCGCAAGTTAACCCCTTCATGGCTGTTTTAGCGCTTGTGCTGTAACATCAGGTGGGTATAACGACCTATCGAAGCATACGGCTCGCAGCGATTGTATTTCAGTTCTAACGCCAGCAAACTAGTAAAGTCCTCATCGGCCTTGTTTAGCTCTCGCAGGTAATCGTGGAAGCATCGCACCCCGGTTTTTTGCAAAGTAATGAGGTTGGCCTGCTGCAGCCATAGGTTAACATCCGCCGCTTGCAGCGGTTTATTCGGGCTCAGGCCTACCTTTTGTTTTACTTTCAGCCCTTTGTTGACGTAATCAAAGTTGCCATACACCATATTTGCCATCACTTGCGCTTCGTAATTGAAATACATCAGCGACAAGTAGCCATCGGCGCTTAGCTGGCGCTTGAGTAAATCGATGGCTTGTTGCTGCTCAACCAGCCATTCCAATACCGCATGGCACAAGACTAAATCAAATTGCCCCAACGCCAGTTGCTCGATATCTTGCAGTGGTGAGTGGATAATGGTCACTTTATCGCTGAGACCCGCCTGCTGGGCTTTTTGTGCAGCAATATCGAGCATTTCTTGGGAGATATCGACTAGGGTCACATGATGGCCCTGAGCGGCCAAAAACAAGGCTAACTGACCTTGGCCACCGCCCAAGTCTAAGATGCGTTTGCTGGGGTCCTGACCAAGCCAGCCCACTTGCTCCTGAATATCGCGTTTAAGCACTGCTTCGCGGATTTTCCCCTTATTGGTGCCATAAATGTTTTGCTTAAATTTATGGCTGAGTTCAGTAAAGTTCCTATCGCTCAGCGGGGCTTTATTAGCGTGTTTTTTCCTAGCCATGGGCAAGCTTATACTGGGTTATCGATATCAATAAATTCAACTTCAAGATCATATTGCGCCGCTAAGTATTCGCCTAACGCTTTCGCACCATAACGCTCAGTGGCGTGATGTCCGGCGGCGAAAAAGTGAATTTGCTGCTCGTTTGAAGAGTGAATGGTTTGCTCTGACGCTTCACCAGTAAGGTAAGCATCAACCCCTTGGCTGGCGGCTAAATCAATAAAGCCTTGTCCGCCACCGGTACACCAAGCGATAGTTTTTATTTCATGCTCGCCTGCAACGTTTAACAGTGGCTTACGCTGTAATTTTTGTTCTATTAGCGCGGCGAATGCCTCAGCCGTCATAGGTTGTTTTAGCTTGCCTTTGACTGCCACGCTGTTTTTATTCCAAGGCTCAAGAGGGCGCTCATATTCAATGCCTAATAAATCCCCTAACTGGGCGTTATTACCAAGCTCGGGGTGAATATCTAAGGGCAAGTGATACGCCAGTAAATTAATATCGTGAGCGAGTAAGGCTTGGATGCGGCGTTTTTTCATACCGGTGATGCACTGATCTTCGCCTTTCCAAAAGTAGCCATGGTGGACCAAGATGGCATCGGCGCCACGCTCAATAGCGGCATCAATGAGAGCTTGGCTTGCGGTCACGCCGGTGACAATTTTTTTAATTTCTTCTTTGCCTTCAACTTGTAAGCCATTTGGGCAGTAATCACTGATCTGAAATGGTTTAAGTAACTCGGTAAGTTGGTTGACTAATTTTGTGCGTTTCATCATATCCCCCAATAGTTAATGGCCGCTAGTTTAACTGTTTTAAGGGAAAAGAAAAAAGGGCGGGGAGAAAAATAGAAAAATGAGCCAGTTCATCCATGAAGTGGCTCATTGGGCTAGTAATTTTGTCATTGACCACTTAAGGGCGAGTTTGCACCTCAACTTGTTGACCGCTCTGCAGTCGTTCGGCGCCACGAATTGCCACTTTATCGCCCGGATTTAAGGCATCGGCTGTACTTGGGATCACTTCCACCCATTGGCCTTTACCGCTACCAACACGAACCGGTACTTGCTGCGCTTTATTCTCGGTGTCAATTTTAACCACATGCGTACCTTGCTTACGTAAGATTAAGGCGTCTCGATTGACTAGTAATGCCGCTTTGGCACTGGCCAGTGGTACTGTCACATCAACCAATTGACCCACCGCCCAGCTACTTTGCTGTTGCGGTGCGAGGGCGGCTCGGATCTCCACCGTTTGAGAGCGAGGATCGGTGGATGGGATCACCGCAGACACCACGGCGTTGCTGCGCTGGGGTTGTGATAGGTCTCCGGTGCTAATGGGCAATTCCAGACCTGGCTGGAGGTAGCGCAAATACTTAACTGGCACATACAGGCGTACTTCTAAGTTTTCAAGATCAAGTACTGACAACAGCGGCTCTGCGCGATTTACATCGCGACCGGGTCGCTTCAAGCGCTCACTCACAACGCCGTTAAAAGGGGCGTTAATGGTGGCACGGCGTAGCTTATCTTCAATCACTTGCAGTTCTACTTTAGCGAGCGCAATATCCGATAATGCCAAATCGTGTTTGTTTTGCATGGCATCAACCTGGCTCTTTGCAGCACTACTGCTTTCGGCCAGTTGTTGCAGGCGTTTAAGCTCTTGGCGGTATAATCGCACGTTAATTTCAGCCCGTTTTAGCATTTCTTGTTGCCGTGCTTTATCAAGTTCCAGAGGCAAGGTATCCATGCGCACCAGTGGCTCGCCTTTAACCACATGGGTACCAGGCTCCGCCACGTAGAGTAAACGGCCATTAACGCCAGCGGTTAGGGTAACGTCGCCCTTGCCGTAGATGGTGCCGTTAACGGCAATTTCACTGGTGAGTGATGCCTTGGTTACTTCGGCAACGCTCACAGGAACCACTGCCTGAGCGGGTAGGGCTATTAAACAGGCGATAAAATTCAAAAGTAGGTAGCTAAATTTAACAACGCTTTTCATTGTTCTCTCACTGATCACTGGTTGGCCACTAAACTGAGCGGCGTTTTTGTCGTTTCTGCTGTGGTGTTTGATGGCGGCGTTTGGCGGCCAAGTTGCAGCAAGCTGGGCATAAGAATAAGGGTAAAAATGGCACTGATTGCCATACCACCGACGATCACTGTGGCTAAGCCACGATAAATCTCTGAACCCACACCCGGCATTAGCATTAATGGCAACATGCCGAATAAGCTAGTTAGGGTACTTAAGTACACGGGTCTGGCTCGCAGGAATACAGCTTGTCTAACGGCATCTTGGCGCGGCATACCGCTCGCCATAGCAACGCGAGTTTGGTCAACCAGCAAAATGGCATTATTCACCACCAAACCAAGCAAAATGATAAAACCAATCATGGTTAATAAATCAAGCGACTGGAAAGTGAATAGGTTGAGAACAAATAAGGCCAGTACGCCACCGGCAATGGCTAACGGCATAACTAATAGCACTAAAGCACTGTCTTTGGCCGACTTGAATAGTGCCGTCATCAACAAGAACAGAATAAATAACGCCAGCGCAAAGTTAATCGCCATCTCTGTCATGGCAGAATTCATTTTTTGTGCATTGCCCCCTAATATTGCTCCAGCGCCTTCTGGCAAGCTGGCTCGAACCTTGGGCATTACCTGTTCAGATAAAATCGTTTGCGCTTGTTGTAAACTCATATTGGCAGGGGGAGTCACCACCACACTTACTGTACGTCGCCCATTCACACGGCGTAATTGGGTGGGCCCCACGGTGCGCTCAACGTTGGCCAGTTCCCCTAAAGTTTGTACCCCAGATAAAGGCGTCACTATAGGTAGGGCTTTTAACTCTTCAGGAGTTTGCCAGCGCTCACCGCGCAAAATAACATTCATGCGCTCATTGCCGTCGAAATATTCATTAACGAATAAACCACCAGTATAGGCTTGTACTGCTCGAGAAATATCACGGCGAGTAAGCCCTGCTTGAGTAATACGACGGTCATTAGGCGTTAGTTGTAACTCTGGCTCTGCCATGTCTAAGCGCGGTTGTGGCTGAGCGGTGGCCTCAGGAAAAGCGCTTTGCACTTCTTGCAAGGTGAGCTTGGCGGCACTGACAAGACTATCTAGGTCGGCGCCAGTCAGGTCGATATTGATATTGCGGCCATCACCGCCATTGGCCACTTGGATCATCGAGCCGCGGAAGAAAAACACTTGGGTATCGGGGAGGTCGACAAAGATTTCTTCTTTTGCCACCTGCATTAACTCCTCAACCCGCTGGGGGTCGGCTGAGTAAATAAAGCCACCGGCATTGGCGCCAAAGGCATAAAAGTTAAAATCTTTAATGCCAGGCTCTTTGTCACCGAGGTAATAGGGCATTAAGCGCTCTTTGGCACGTTGTAATAGCTCCTCTTCCATAAACTTCACATTACCGCCTGGGGGCGTGAGCAGATTAAAGAAAAAGCCATCCGTTGGTGCTCGCGGCATAAAGTCTGTTTTGGGTAACATGGTCATGGTCGCAACAACTGAGCCGCCCAGCAATACGGTGATCCAGCTCAATTGTTTCACTCGGTTATTGGTTAGTTTCATTATTAGCGCGGTCAGGCGTTGCCAGTATTGACGGTAAGGATCGGCCGTTGAGCCAGTGTCTGGCCACAAGTAATTCGCCAGTGGAATAATCGTAATGGCGCAGATCATCGAAGCGATAACCGCGATAGATAAGGTTAATGCCAAGTCGGAGAAAAGTTGTCCTTCAATGCCAGCCATAAACAAAATGGGTAAGAAAATGGCGACGCTGGTGGTGGTAGAGGCGAACAAAGCCCCGGTCACTTGAGCGGCACCTTTAAGTGCTGCCTTCTTGGTATCAAACCCTTCACTGCGTAGCCTAGCGATATTTTCTTGCACTATAATGGCGGCATCAAGCACCAAACCTACGGCAAAGGCAAGGCCTGCTAGTGAAATGACGTTGAGGCTGCGATCAAATATATTTAAGGCTAAAAACGCCACCATTAACGACACAGGTATGGTCGCTGCAATAACAAACGTTGCTTTAAAGCCGCGGAAAAACAACCAGAGTATTAAGCAAGATAGAAGCACCCCAAGGCCGAGATTGCCTTTCACCAGAGAAAGGGCGTTGCGGATATGCACCGAGGCATCAAAACTAAGCTCAATGGTAAGGCCTGCTGCTGCCAGAGGTCCTTGATTAAGCTCGTCTATGGCCTGGTTTATTTCATCTAGCAGTGCCACGGTATTGGCTTCATTGGCACGAATGAGACGAATGTAATAGGCCGGCTTACCATTGCGGCCACTCATTCCTAATTTGTCTGAGAAGGTTCTTTCAACCGTGGCGATATCACCTAAATAAATCGGTCTCTCACCAGAGTAACCCACACGCATTTGTGCCATATCAGACAAGTCGTATTGGCCGGTAAATCTGACGGTATATTGTCTTCTACCGACATCTGCCAAGCCCCCTGAGGTGTCTCTTGAACTGGCTAATACATTACTGATTTGGTCTAAGGTGATGCCGAGTGCGGCTGCTTTATGAGGATCAAAGGTGATCCGCAACTCTTTCGGGCGCTGGCTGGCCAAATCCACTCTGGCAATGCCGGGAATACTGGCAAAACGTGGTTCAACTAGCTCATCGATTTGCTGCTGATATTGCGCCATATCTAAATCTAGACTGTCACTGTCATAGTTGGACGGCGTGATTTGTAACGTTGCGGTGGCTTCGCCATTGTTACCGCCAGCAAACACCACAGGATCAAAGGCATCCAGCGGTAAAGGAGGGGCTTGATTTAAACGCGTTATGACATCCAGCATGGCCTGCTGCATATTCGCGCCAACGGCAAAGGTAAGGGTAATTGCACCGTTACCACGGTTAATATTGGTGTTTACTTCCAGCGCTCCCGGGGTATTTTTTACCGCGTTTTCCAGCGGCTCAATAATCACCGATTCGATTTCCTCAGGGGCGGCTTGGCGCCAACCAGAAAAAATGGTGATTTGCGGTTGCTCTATGTCAGGTGTTAGCTGGATCGGCAGCTTAAAAATACTCAGCATGCCAAACAACATGATGAGCACTAAAATGACAATTACACTCGCTGGGTTCTTGAGCGAACTTCGTGTCAGGTTCATGAGGTTACTTCCACTGTGAGTTTGAGTGCATTGTAGTGAGATGAAAAAAAAGTGCCACTCTTGTGAAAATCACGTTCACAGCATTTAGCGGTACTTTACCGTTATTTCGCGATAAGTTGCCAATTTCGAAATACCTTGTAACGCTTTATTGTATTTTGAAAAACTTTTTTTGATCTCGGCCACCCTGCCTTTATGAGTGAAGTGAAATAATCCAAATAAAATTGACATGCGAACCCGAAAGAAAAGGAGACTTTGATGTTTGTAGCATTACCCTGGGACCATATTATTGGTGCACATTTCGTGCAGTGGATAGTGGTTGAGTGCAAAGAGGTAGGGGAAAAGTTTGGTTTACCTCAGGCATTACCGCCACGGCGTGATATTGCTTATTTTACCCACCCTGAGAGTGCGGAGTCTGACGCCAAGCGTTTTGCTCGGTATAAAAATCAGCTGGTGAATGGTGAGTTAGATAGTAACTACTCGCCTTACCTAAGCGACCATCATGGCTACTGTCACTATGGCTGGGATCATACCTATCTTGGTGAGCTTATTCGCCACGCGGTGCTTTACTGGGAAGATGGTAAGCACCAAGCAACAAAACCGCACCGCAGCGATATTGGCTATTTTATCGACCCCAAACACAGTGAAAGCGACAGTGTCTTTTTTGCCCAATACAAACTCGGCTTAATAAAATAGTTGCCTAGTTGATTGCGCCACTACTGGGCGCGTTCGACATCCGCTTGAGAGAAAGCAGGGTAACCAGACGGCCGAAAACGATTTAAGTTATCTAGAAAGCGAGTGTCTTTAACTGGCACTGTGGCCGAGCCATAATCATAGCTATTCAGCTTGTCTCTTAACTCGGCATTGCTTAGGCCATCACCTTGCATCTCATACCAGCTAATAATAGGCGGGGTGACAAAAAAGTGGTAGTCATTTTCTGCCACTTCGTTTGTTTTTGCGAAGCGCAATGCGTGGGTGAGAATCCCGTCTTTATGATAAACAATTTTTAGCAGGCCATTTTCAAAGGGCAACTCAGATGCCGGTTTGGTATAAAGATCGCCATGGGCACTGTAGCTGCCATGAGTGATCATACCGTCTTTAAGCCACACCGCAGCGTACTCCCAGTCATGACGGTGGCCGCCACCAAAAAAATCAAACACTTGGTCTTTCTTAAAGTAAAGGGCATAAAAGTGACCGCAAAACTGGCCTTGGGCGGTGCTGGTGCAGGCATAGCGATGTAAGGTATTCGATGTCGCCAAAAACTGACTGTCACGGCAATCGCCACCCAGCCGTCCGGTGGTCTTGAGCCCTGAGTTTTGCTGCCCAGTTCGGCTTATTCCGGCACTTGGCAGGCAGCCGTCACCATCAAAGTCAAACACTGGGGCTGTACCGGCAATGGTATTTGGCACCGGTAAGGCTTGGTTTAAGGCATTAAAGTCATGTGCTATAGCCGTTGTGGAGACTAGGGCTGTAGACAAAAATAGGCTAGATGTTGAGGTCATTGCTGTTCCTAATTAGTTAACTGTAAGGGGTGGAGCATCACCACAATAGAACAGCAGTATGACGTATTTGTATATTATTTGTTAATTTTTTTGGGGTTCGCTGTCACTCAACTTGTTTTCAAAATCGGCTTTTACGATCTCTAGAGCGGCTAAGGCATCTTGCGCTGAGACGTCATGCTGTTCCAGTAGCATGATGAGATCCACCGCTAATTTTACATGGGTAGGGGCTTGGTCTAGTGCGTTATTCATGGTTGTAACTTTTTCTTCTTTGCGACTTCTGCAACGGCAACATCAATGGCTTTTTCTACTGCGGCTTCCATTTCCACACGTTCCGATTGTGGCAAGTAAAACTCCATATCAACATCGTAGCGAATGTATCGAGCTGGTAATTGATTGAGCACAGTACAACAAAAATCCGCCATCACATCATCATCGTACACTGCATCAAGCTTACGACTAACAATGTGGTCTACCACTAATTTTTCATAATAATTATGGATATCGTCATGTAACTTCATATTGCCTCCTGCAACAAGTGCTTTGCGTCGCCTAAAAAGGATACACCAAAGTGTATGATCAGTTTATATCATAATAGCGAGGTTATCGAACAAAGCCAAAAAGGTTTGTTCATGAATATCAACAAGGTGCTCAACATTACGTTGATAACCACCACCAAGTGCAATGGCTAATGGCGTATTATGCTGTGCGGCCAATTGCATGACCAAGGAATCCCTGGCTTTCACACCTGATTTAGAGACATTGAGCTGACCGAGCTCATCGCCTTGATAGATATCTGCGCCGGCATTATAGAGAATAATATCGGGCTGGTGGAGGCGAATAACCAATTGCAGAGCATCGCTTATAGTTTCCAAATAGCGCTCATCTTGGCACCCTTGTGGTAATGCAAAATCATAATCGGAGGCGGGCTTTACCCTAGGAAAGTTGCTTTCACAATGAACCGAGCAGCTGACTATGTTATCACGCAGTGCTGTACAGGTGGCGGTGCCGTCGCCTTGGTGAACATCACAGTCAAATATCACCACCTTTTCAGCTAGCTCTTGGTTAATAAGGTGAGCTGCGGCCACGGCCCAATCGTTGAAAATACAAAAGCCACTGCCAAAATCTGGATGAGCATGATGATAGCCTCCGCTTAAGTTGGCTGCCACGCCGTGTTGTAAGGCAAATTTAGCAGCCTCAATACTGGCTCCCACTGAGGTAATGGTGCGTGAAACCAGCGTCTGGCTCCATGGGAAGCCCATTTTCTTAATCGCCTTATCGCTTAAAGTACCTTGTAAAAAGGCATCGACATACTCTGGATGGTGGCAACCCAAGAGCATTTCTCTGGTCGCGGCTTGCGACGGAGTGCTGAGGTACTGTGCTAATGGCCCTTGTTGCAGCCGGGCATGCAGCTGCTGGTACTTGGAAATAGGAAAACGATGGTGCGCGGGTAAATCAAGTTGGCTGTAGCTGTGGTGATAATAAATCATTAGCGGTTTTGATTTTTCTCGACTTCTTGAATTTTTTGTTCAGTGGCTGAGATAGCCTTACGGCATCGACCTAAACGGCCATGAAGGGCTAAAATTTCACCATTGAGCTTGCTGGCTTGCTGTGGCGATGCTTTATCCATTTGTTGTTGACGAATATCGATCATCTCTTGTAAACGGCGCTCAAATTCATGGTTTTGTGATAACTCTTGGTACAGCTCATGGGATGATTGCATGATTTTTTGCACTGCTTTTTTATACACTTTGGCTTTTTTAGGGGCCTTATTTTTGTTTTCTTTTGCCCACACTGGGGTGGATTTTAACACCTTTAAAATGGCTTGTATTTGACTGCCAATGCGCTCAATGGCAAACGCGAAGGCGTGGCGCTGTTCGGATGGTGGCAAATGTGACATGGCCTCGGCAATTTCATCGACATAATCGCTTAATTTCAGACTTTTGGTGCGAAATACTCGGGTGTCGAATAAGCTCGGTTGCGCTTGAATGTAGCGGTTTTTGTCAAACCATTTGGCGTTATCGAACTCGGCCGCTTGTTGCTTTAAGCGATCCAGTTGCTGTTGCAGTTTGAAAAGTCCCACACTCATGAAAAGTAGGCCTCTACAATAAGCTTACCGGCAAGGGCGATGACCACCACATTAAATAGAGGCTTAATCAATTTATTGCCAAATTTAATGGCGGAGTGAGCGCCTAACCAAGCACCAAGCATTAAAAACAGTCCCATGGTCACCCCCAGTAAAAAGTTCACGTGGCCCAAGGCTACGAAGGTGATCAGCGAGATAAAATTAGAGACAAAATTCATTGAGCGAGCGAGGCCGCAATTTATCAACAAGCTCATTTTATAGAGCATGCTATTGGATGCAGTCCAAAAAGTCCCTGTGCCTGGGCCCGCCATGCCATCAAAAAAGCCCAGCGCTAAGCCTTGCAGCCATTGTTTCACTTTGAGCCCAGTGGTCTTGTTTGGCAAGTGGTGAGACTCGGTGGGGCTGAGCTTGCCAACTAGGCTATAAATGGCCACGGCGATTATAATGATAGGAATTAACTTATTGAGAAATTCAATGCTGAGCCTATCTACCAGTAAGGTCCCAAGCATGGCGCCAATGGCCGTTGCCAGTATCGAAGCGAGCCAGAAGCTGGGTTTAAAAAGTTGCTTTTTGTAGTAGGTAAAGCTGGCTGTCAGTGAGCCAAAGCTGGCGGCCAGCTTATTGGTTCCTAAACTTAAGTGTGGCGGCAGGCCAGCGGTTAACAGTGCCGGCACAGTGAGCAAACCGCCGCCACCTGCAATAGCGTCGATAAAGCCGGCAGCTAACGCCACGGCGCAAAGCAGCCCCCAAGTTGTGGGCTCGAGTGCAAGTTCAAACATGGTTAGTCAATTTGCCTTCTATAAGGTGGCAGAGTATCAAGCATGGCTTTACCATAACGCTTTGTTATCAATCGCCTATCTAAAATGGTGATACGGCCAGAATCGGTTTCTTTGCGCAGCAGTCTACCACAGCTTTGGACTAATTTCTTGGCGGCATCCGGTACAGTAATGGATAAAAAAGGATTACCTCCTTTACTTTGTACAAACTCCGCTTGCGCTTCTTCAATGGGGGAAGTGGGCACGGCAAAAGGGATTTTAGTGATGATCAGATTCTCTAAGTATTGCCCTGGTAAATCGAGTCCTTCTGAGAGGCTTTGCGTACCAAATAAAATACTGCCGCGGCCAAGATCTATATTGGCCTTATGACGAGTAAGTAAGGCTTCCCGAGAAAGCTCCCCTTGCACCAAAATATTGAGTTTTTTATTTCTAAGCTTTTCAACTACGTGGTTCATTTGCCAGTAGGAGGCAAAGAGTACTAAATTGGCTTTTTGCTTATCTAGGTAGTCGGGTAGCGCTTGCGCTAAGTAATCACTAAAGGCTTTATCTGTGGGTTCGGTGGCCGTTTTAGGCAGGTGCAAAACGGCTTGATTAGGATAATCAAACGGTGAGTCGGCTTTGATGTATTTTACCCCTGGCTCTTTTGCTAAGCCACTTTCATGGGCAAAGTGATCAAAGTTACCCAGCGCACTTAACGTCGCCGAACACAGCACGGCACCGGCACATTCCCGCCACAGTTTGTCTTTCAAAAAATAACCGACTTCAATGGGGCAGTCACACAATAAATGGTCGTGATGATGTTTATATTCCATGCGCTTGATCCAGCGGGCATGGGGCACGCTCTCATTGGTTTTAGAATAGCTTAACCAGAGCTTGTTCAGCTGCTCAAGGCGGTTGATGTACTGACCACTTTCAACTAACAGCGGATCGGCTAAGAAGGCTTGGACATCGCCATCGGAAACATCACCAGACAGGGCATCATGCATTTTGCTTAGACAGCGTAAGGCGTCTTGAGTAGCATCGGCAATGTCTTTGGCCTTAACGGTGAGTGATTCTGGGACTTCGCCGTGACTAAAGCGGTAGGTGTCATCGTCGCTGTAATTGAAGTCAGCTTGGTCTAATATATCGCGCACCGCTCTTAAGTGCTTAGCGGCATCATTAGCGGCATCGTTGAGCTTAAAATTTTGCCCAATGGCTTTTTGTGATACTACGGTATTAGCCATTTTACCACTGAACTTAAGTAGCTTTTCGAGCCACTCTATGGTGCCTTTGATGGTTGCCGCAGCAGAAGAAAAGTCTCGGGTAATATGGGGTAAGTGGTGGGCTTCATCAATGACGTAAAAGGTGTCGTCAGGCTCGGGTAAAATGGTGCCACCACCAAGCTCAAGGTCCGCCAATAACAACGCATGATTGATCACCAACACGTCCATTTGCGCAATTTTTTGCCTGGCTAGATGAAAAGGGCACAGGTGATGAGATTTCAGTTGCCGCTGACAGGCATGCTTATCGCAGGCAATGATGTTCCATACTTTATCTGGAATGGTGTCTTCCCAGCTATCTCGGTCACCTTGCCAGCGTTTATCTTGATAAGCCTGTGCCAGCTCTCGTAAGCACTTTTGTTCCATTTGCGTCAGTGGGCTACTGGTGGTGGGCATCATCGACATTTGCATATCATCGTCGCTGATTGCCGCCATGAGTTTTTGCACACAAATATACCGTTGCCGACCTTTGACTAAATCAAACTTGAAGTCAATTCCTGAGTATTGCTGCAGAAAAGGCAACTCTTTGTTGATCAGTTGTTCTTGCAGAGCCACGGTTGCGGTTGAAATCACTAACTTCTTTTTGCTGGCTAAAGCAACCGGTAAAGCGCCCAATAAGTAGGCTAACGACTTTCCTGTGCCCGTTCCAGCCTCAATGACACAAACTCGCTGAGTGCGGTGGTAATTTCCCGATAAGGTTTTGGCTATTTCAGCCACTAAATAGTTTTGACTTGGGCGCGGACGAAAGCCATCTAGGGCTGCAGCAACACTCTGATGTGCTTGGCGAATATTTTTTTTCAGCTTATCTGAGAGCATAAAATGTTGTGTCTCTGTTGGTTCTATGTGCAAAGTTTGAGCGTCACAGTGCGATACGGCCCTGAGCCTGAATGACTATTTAAGTATGTCAGTTTAGCGCTGCTTTTAGGTTGCCATTGGTATTCAATCAATAGGTGGATATAATCACAGTAACTCATCTATTTTAGGGCGGTATCTAGGTTGACACAAGCGATATATCAAGGCTTTGTTTTGTCTCGCCAGCAGCTGCAGGTAAATGGTCAGCTGCGCTTGTGTTATTGGCTTAAATCCTCTCAAGGGTTGTTGAAGGCCTGGGTGGAAGGTGAGCAGGCCTTATTCTTTATTAAAGCAGAGCAAAGTCAAACGGCTCAGCAATTACTGGCTAACCATCAGCTTAATGCCAGCGTTGCAGACACCGAACTAAAGCACTTTGATCAAAGTGCCATGGTGATCCTCAAGTTTACTTCGATAAAGCATCACTACGAGGCAAAACTGCTGTTAAGTGCTCATATGCCTCTATACGAAGAAGACATTCGTCACTGTGACCGGTATTTAATGGAGCGCTTTATTCGTGGTGCGGCGTGGGTAAAAGGGCGAGCAAAGCAAAAAAATGGCTTTATTGAAATTGAAGATGCCCAGTTTAAAGCCTGTGACCATTATTGGCCGCCGCTAAAGCCGCTGTCTTTAGATATCGAGTGTAATGGTGAAGGGGTGCTGTTTTCTATTGGCCTTGCCAGTGAGGATCATAAGCGGGTGTTGATGATTGGCGAGCCGCAACCGTGTGACACTGAGGTGATTTGGGTGGCGGATGAAATTGCGCAGCTACAACAGTTAGAAATAGAGATCCGTCAGCTGAATCCCGATGTCATTATTGGCTGGAATGTCATTGAATTTGATTTTGCGGTGCTGGCAGACCGTGCTGAGGCCTTGGGGCTCAGTTTACGCCTAGGTCGCGATGGTGGTGCAGTGTCGGTGTATCGAGGCAACTACACTCGGGTGCTTATTCCCGGCAGGGTGGTACTAGATGGTATTGATATGATGAAAAATGCCACTTATCACTACGAAACCTTTAAGTTGAGCTTTGTTGCCGAAAAAGTACTTGGAACAGGAAAGCTACTTAGCCAAGATGATCGTTTAGAAGCCATTATCAACTTATTTCATCATGATAAACCGGCATTAGCGGCGTATAACCTGCGAGATTGTGAGCTGGTGCTCGATATTTTTGCAAAGCTCAACTTAATTGAGTTTGCCTTGGCAAGAACACAACTCACCGGGCTTGAGCTAGAAAAGATGGGCGGCTCAGTGGCGGCTTTCACTAACCTTTATCTGCCGTTATTGCACCGCAGCGGATACGTCGCTCCCAACCTTTCAGAGCATGGCCTTCACTTTGACAGCCCCGGCGGCTATGTCATGGATTCCAAGCCTGGTCTATATAAAAACATCCTAGTGTTGGACTTTAAAAGCCTATATCCATCGATTATTCGTACTTTTTGCATCGATCCCATGGGCTTGATTGAGGGGTTGAAATCACCGCAAACGGCCATTGCTGGATTTAACCAGGGTATGTTTAGTCGTGAGCATCATCACCTTCCTGAGCTGGTGCGAACCCTGTCAATGGCTCGAGAGCTGGCAAAACAAAATGGCGATAGGATGTTGTCACAGGCGATAAAAATCATTATGAACAGCTTGTACGGGGTATTAGGCTCTAAAGGCTGTCGCTTTTATGATCCGCGACTATCCAGTTCGATTACCATGCGCGGACATCAAATTATGCAACTGACCAAACAGTGGATTGAAGCTAAAGGCTATGAGGTGATTTATGGCGATACCGATTCCACCTTTGTCAGTTTGCCCGAGCATTTGTCGCAAGATGAGTGTCAGCAGATAGGGCGGCAACTTAGCCAAACCATTAACCGTCAATGGCAGCAACACTTAGTACAAGAATACCAGCTAAAAAGCCACTTAGAAATTGAGTTTGAAACCCATTACAGTCCGTTTTTTATGCCTACTATCCGCGGCCAAGAGGTGGGATCGAAAAAGCGCTACGTGGGTCAAATACAAACACCTAATGGCCCTGAGCTGGTGTTTAAGGGCATGGAGTCAGTAAGAAGTGACTGGACAGACATTGCCAAAGAATATCAGCAAGCGGTGATCCGAGCCTTGTTTGACGGCTTAGATACTCTGGAAATTACAAACAGGTATATTGATAAGATTTTTTCCGGCGCAATGGATGATTTTTTAATTTATCGAAAGAAGCTGGGGAAACCTTTAGATGCTTACACTAAAAATATTCCTCCTCAAGTTAAAGCAGCGAGGTTGGCCATAAAGGAAGGCTTATCAGTCAGCACGAGCAAAGGGACTGTAATACCCTACTATTTATCCACCCAAGGGCCACGGTATGCCCTGCCTGGCAAGCTGAGTAATATTGACTATCAGCAGTATGTTGAGCGACAAATTTTGCCAATCTATCACATGCTCCCAAACGCCTCTGATTTAGTGTATAGCTATGCGGGCCAACAAAAGCTCGATTTAGGTTAACTTTGTGCAGCAGTTAATGCCACAGGAGTACAGAATTAGCGAGGTGGTCCGTATCATACGTTTCGTTTTGCTTTCACTCTCAGCCATCACATCAAAGTCTTTTTGTGTTAATTTTAAGACGAAATAAGCGTATCTTTTTTACCTCGTGTGTTTACTGTAACTATATGTTTTATAATTTTTTTTGGTTTTTTTTTGTTTTTGGCATGGAACAAATTAGCTATATATTGCAAATGGATGTTGACCTATTGTTAGTAATAAAAGTAGTATAGGGGTAATTGCTAAAAGCAGTTGGTTGTAATCACTCAGTAAAGAAAGTGGTAGCAAACCAATCTGTTAATGTAATTTTTAATAAAATCTTATTATAAAAAACTTAATCAGGGATAATCCAATGTTAAACAGAAATGTAACTAAGGCTGTACGCCTAGCCCTAGCATTTGGTGCTGGTTCGGCTGGCTTAATGTCGACACAAGCATTTGCAGAAGAAGCTGAAGAAGGCGCAGAGAAAGTTGAGCGTATTCAAGTAACAGGTTCACGCATCAGCCGTACTGACCTTGAAACAGCAACACCAGTAAGTGTTTTCACTGCTGTTGAAATTGAAAAGTCTGGTGTTTCTACTGTTGCAGAATTTCTACGTGAAAACGCAGCAACTGGTGGCTTCAACGAATCAGCAACCTTAAGCCAAGCTGCCGGTGCATCAAGCATTGGTCTACGTGGCTTTGATGATGTTTACACGCTTGTGCTTTTAAACGGCCGTCGTATTCCTAAAAACTCAGCTGGTGGCGTTTTCACCGATATCAACCAAATTCCTATGGCTGCTGTTGAGCGTATCGATATTCTTCCTGACGGCGCATCAGCGATTTATGGCTCAGATGCGGTTGCTGGTGTAATCAACATCGTAACTAAATCAGATTACCAAGGCGTTGAAGCTACTGCCAAATACGGCATGGCACTAGAAGAGAACGATGGTGAAGAAATTGGCTTCCAGCTAACGGCTGGTGCTAGCTCTGACAACACAAACGTATTATTCTCATTAGATTATTTTGAGCGTCGCCCAATCATGGCTAAAGACCGTGAACTAGGCTCAACTGCTTATATCCCTGATATGGAAGGCGGTGACGGTCGCTCTAACTGGGGTGTGCCAGGTCGTCTATTCCTTGGTTCTCCAACAGCGACTGCAGAGGGCGAATCTGGTTGGCAACCTTGGGCTACTTGTCCAGCTGAGTCAGTTCGTGGTACTGCTTGTGCGTATGACTTTGCTCCACTTTATCAACTGCAGCCAGCGTCTGATCGTCAGTCAATCTTTACGTCGATTTCACACCAGTATTCAGACGATCTGAAGTTTGATGGTCAATTCCGTTACACAAGAGCGTATACTAAAACGTCAAATGCTCCAGCGCCAGGTGCTGTAGACATCACCAACAGTCCATTCCTTGAAGACTTTGTGGTTAATACACAATACGCTGATAATCCAGAACTAGGTCAACAGATCTACGATGAAATCGCTGCAGGTGATGGTTTTGCCTACGTAGGTCGTCGTTACCTTGACTTCCCTAACCGTCAAAAAGACAACACCAACGAAACGTTTGAAGCCGTAACTGGTTTCGATTATTTCATCAACAACGACTGGACAGTTGACTTTGACCTTGGTTTCTCACGTCTAACTAACCGTCAAGTCGGTGCTGGTGGTCAGCTACTTGCTGGTAACCTAGAAGCTGCATTCGCAGACGGTACACTAAACCCGTTTGTTATTAATGACTGTAGCTCAGATGCTCTGAAGCAGTTCTGTGATGACCTAAACTCTGCAATCCACCGTACTTCTGAGTACGAAGTATCGTTCGCTTCAACAGTGGTTTCAGGCCTAACTAGCCTTGAACTTCCTGGCGGCCTAGTGGGCGTTGCAGCAGGTATCGATTACCGTCGTGAAAACTACCTTGACCGTTCAGACCAAGCGTCTGTAGATGGTGATGTAATCGGTGGTGCGGGTTCTAACGGTGGTGGCTTCAGCACAAACGAAGCAGCATTTATCGAGCTTTCTCTACCTGTTATCGAAGGCATGGAAGTGAGCCTAGCGGCTCGTAACGATGCGGCTGACTGGGGTCTAGACAGTGCGTCTGAAACGACTTACTCAGTGAAAGCGTCTTACCGTCCGACTGATGCTATCTTGATCCGTGGTTCATACGGTACTGGTTTCCGTGCACCGTCACTTGACAATCTATATCTAGCTGAATCACAAGGTGTTCAAACTGCGGTTGATACTAAGCTTTGTAACGCAGCAATCGCCGCTGGCGGTAGCAGTGAGACGTCACCAGAGTGTCGTCAACAAGAGATCAACTCTAAGAGTGGTGGTAACCCAAGTCTTCAACCAGAAACATCAACTTCTTACAACCTAGGTGTTGTTGTTGATGTTACTGAAGAGCTATCAGCAACTGTTGACTACTGGTCACTAGAAATTGAGAACCAAATCGGTAGCCTAGGCATTCAAGAAATTCTTGATGCTGAAGCAATTGGTAACCTTACTAACCTAGTAATTCGTAACAGTGAAGGCACATTGACTGATTCGAACCGCAATGGTTACGTTAAAACACAGCTTGAGAACTTGAACGTTGCTGACTCTAAGGGTATTAATGTTAACATTAACTACGCAACAGACTTAAGCTTCGGTGCACTAAGCGCTGACCTTAAAGTTGAGCACTTCCTTGAGCAGAATCGTCAGACTTCAGCGGTTCAACCACTGTGTGACAACAATGTCTTTGCTCGTGATTATCGCTTAAACGGTTCAATCAGCCTAGACTCAGGTGACTGGTCTACTAACTTGAACATGCGCTTCTTACCTGGTTACAACAACTACGAGAAGTTTGACACAGATAACAAGACATGTGACGTAGTGGGTTACTTCGACGTTGATAAAAACATCGACGAAGACGGTAACGTATCATACGCAGACTACGGTCGTCCTGTAGATGTGGCTTCATACTTCCAGCTTGACCTAACAACTGCGTACACCTTAGATGAATCACAAACAGTGACATTTGGTCTACGTAACTTGTTTGACCGTCAGCCGGTTAGAAGTGGCGTTAATGACTGGCCATTCTATAGCCAAAGTACGTTCAACAACGTAGGCCGCTTCGCATACCTACAGTATGATATCAAGTTCTAATAACTATTTGATTTTACACTGATAGAGGAAAAGGGCGTCGTATGACGCCCTTTTTTATAATAATTATGATAAAAAATGCAAAACCAAAAATATGCTTTGCTACTCCCATATTAGAAGGCGAGTTTGAAGGAGTAGAGGAGCTAAATCATCAACTAGCAAAACGATTCTTACAATTTGAGCAAGACAAGGAGCATGTAAACGATGCTCGAATTAATACTACTGTTGGCAATATTTTCGACAGCCGAAGAGATATTCTAGCTGTTGAAGGGTATCCGGAAATTGAGCAAATTCGCCGCCATATGAACGGGGCGCTCACTTCGTGGATAATCGAAACGGGCAAAATGTCACGGCAAGACCTTGAGCAGTGCATGTTTGAGATAGAGTCATGGTTCCATATAACTCGTTTTGGTGGCACTAAAACAGTACATGAGCACGGTCAGTGTGGTTGGTCCATGGTGTATTATGTTGACGAAGGCGATCCTCCTACCGACGAATACCCCAGAAGTGGTTTTCTGCAGGTCTACGATCCTCGGAAAATACAAACGAACCCCGCAGACTTAGGCCAAGTTAATTTTAAACCAATGTTTGACTATGGTGGTTTTACATTTAGGCCCAAAACAGGTAAATTCGTAATATTCCCGGGGTATTTGGAACACGAAGTGCTGACATACTTTGGAACAAATCCGAGAATAATGATTGCAATGAACTGTATGATAAAAAGAAAGTAAGGATAGTTAATTATGAAAACATCAACAGTAATCCTCCTTTGTACTTCTGTTTTAACGCTCTCAGCGTGTGGTATGACCGATAGTGCAAAACAAAAAGACGCAGAAGTCATGTCAGAGCTGGCAGAAGTAGAAAACGATGAGAACTACATTTGTAAAACGGTTTCTCGGATTGGCTCTAACTTTAAAAAGCGTCGCTGTATCACCAAAGAAGCCCATGAAAGAGAGCAAAAGTCTGCCAAAAAGGCATTAGAAGAGGTTGATCGTAATTGGAGTAACCATACTGGTGGCTAAGTATTAACCTCAGTATTAAGGTGTGATAGCTGTAATAGGCTAGTGCACCTTTTTATACATGTTAAGGTTTTAGCTGTACCCATAAATGCTGTGCTATTTCGGGAAAAAATTTAACCCTAATACCTATCAGATATTAACCAACTTACTGGCCTTTCTGTAACTAATTTTAAAACCACTCCAGGCTGGCAGCTCCCATTTTTTTGGCGCATCTTTCCGTGCTCCGCTAAGGTATTCAAGCTCGATTCTTTTCGCTTTAAAATGGTAATTAACTGTCATTTTCAGTTCAGGCAGCGACCACTCAAGGGGAAACTTTTCCATAAAAGGGCTTAGCTCCCAGCTTGGTACTTGTTGCAATATCAGGTCATCGATTTCAATTAGACTGAGGTCTTCGAGTGACTCAACTCCGAGCTCTGTTAAGCGTTGGCGAAGGAACTCCTCACAACTTGGTAGTGACTGTGCTATCTGGTGATACTGACTGTACAGCTCGGTGTAGCGAAGCGTTTCAGTGAGCTGCTTTGCGGCTCCAGGCAGTAACTCTCCCCCGATTATTAGCTGCACAAGTGCTGTGATTAGGTCGTGATGGTTAGTGGGCGCCTGCTGGTATTCACTCAGCAGTACGTCGGCGTAGCTTATTTGGTAAGTCGCCACAATATCATGGTTTTCTATGTGCGCCTTTATCAGTTGCGCATCACCAATATTGGCTTTCAATAGTTGTTTTTTACTTAAAGGCGCGTTGCACACCGCTAAGGTTTTGGCTTGTTTGGTGCCTTTTCCAGCCAGAGCAAAGGTATCCAACACCAATAAAGCGTCGGCTTGCTCTGATACTCTTGTTTCTTTTGCCAATAACACTTCCACATGGGTGTTATTAAAACCATTACGGCGGTTGTGTTTGTTAATATAAACCCAGTGCGGCATGCACTTCGCTATTGCTACTATTAAGGCTGGATAATCATAGCTGGCGGCTTGCTGCAATGGCAGTAGGGCAAAGGCGTCGCGCAATTGTTGGCTAAATTGCTTGGCTTCGCTGATGGCTTCATGGTCGATACTGAGCAGGTCGTCCACTTGCCCTCTGATGGCAGCAATCGCCACCTCAATATCGCTGCCATGGGGTAACCGTTTAGCAAGTTCACTAATGCCTTCGACGTCCTTAGGAAGTTGATACACCTTAGCTGGCACACAGAGCACTGAGATAAGATCTATCGCTGCTTGGCGTAATGTGTTGCTAGGCAGGTTACTGATGAGGTAGCCATATTCATAGTCTATTGGCAGCGGATAAAGTTGCTTGCCAAGTGCTGTGGCGAGACCTTGGTCATCGATTGCTTGTAAGTGCTGCAGCTGTGAGACCGCTTTTTCTAATGATGCAGTGGGCAGGGGGTCTATAAATTCCAATGAGTGGACCCCTTGGGCTGCGCAGCCAGATGCCAGTACTAATTCCAGCAGCGACTCCCGTTGGATTTCAGGAGGCGTGTTGGCATCAAGGGGGGCGTGCTGGCCATATAAGCGAATGCAAATTCCCGATTGCGTTCTGCCTGCGCGGCCTAGGCGTTGCTTTGCCGAATCTCGGGCAATGGCATCGAGCCCAAGTACGGTTTTGCCGAGGCGCAAATGAGTACGGCGCTCAAGACCAGAATCGATAACACAGGTAATATTGGGAATGGTCAGCGAAGTTTCAGCGACGTTGGTGGCTAATATAATGCGCCGTTGTGGTTGCTTGGTTAGCGCAAGCGTTTGGGCTTGTGCACTGCAGCCGCTATACAGGCCGATGGTCAGTGCATCGAGCTTATTAAGTGCTGACAAACAGGCTTGGATCTCGGCCTTACCAGGCAAAAACACTAATATGTCCCCAGTCGAGGTTGGCAATGCCTGCTGGCATGCAAACAAAACCCGCTCTGGTAACTGGTCTTTGCTTGGCATTGCCCGCGGGTCGGATGCCTGATACTGCTCTGTCACAGGGTAGAGTTGGCCTTGAGATTCTAATATAGGCGCTGATAGATACGTCGCTAATCGTTGCGCGTTTAATGTCGCCGAAGTCACAATCAGTTTGTGCTGATGCCGTTGTTTCAGCAGTGCTAATAGCAAGTCCATGTCCCAACGGCGCTCATGAAATTCGTCGAGCATGACGACGTCAAACTGCTGCAGTTGATCCTCAAAGAACCAGCGTAATGCCACACCTGGGGTGGCGTAGATAATGTCGGTGGTGGCTGAGTATTGTGTGATAAAGCGAATGGCGTATCCTATCTTTTCTCCTACCTTGGATTGACATTGCTGAGCCACAAACTCAGACAGCGAAGTACAAGCTATTCTTCTTGGCTCAATGACCAATACACGACCCTGTTGGCTCGCCCAAAGTGGTAACTGGGTCGATTTACCCGACCCTGTGGCGGCGCAAACCACCACGGCACCTTGCTGTGTTAAGGTCTGGCTAAATTCATCTTTTATGGCATCAATGGGTAACTGCATAGGAACAACACCAAGGTCTTTTTCGGCGATGATAGCAAATTTGAGCTTGAAAATATTTGTCGATGGTCCAATTTATACAACAAGTATTTCTTAATAAGGGCCTAAAGCCGTGATAGAAATAGTGCTTATTTTAGGCCTAATCCTATTTATTGCCTTGTACTGGAACTTTTCCTTGCTACAACACAAGTGGTGGCAAAGAAAATATCTGCAACATACTCTGAGCTCAATGGATAAGCAGGTGTTGCTAAAATACATGCCTATTTATCGTAACATGACTGATGCCGATAGAGCGCAGCTAGAAAAGCACATGGTGTGGTTTCTGGGGGAAAAGCAGATACTGGGCCGTGATGGCTTAAGGGTGACTAGAGCAATGCAGGTGGTCATTGCCGCCGATGCTTGCTTATTGGTACTGAAGCAAGCTTGGCCGCTCTATCCCAATGTGAAAGAGATACTGCTTTACCCCAGCAGTTATTATGCCCCACAAACTTCTCGTGATGCTGCCGGTTTGGTCAGCTTTCACCAAGCTGTGCGGCAAGGTGAGTCATGGCCTGGTGGTACTTTGGTGTTGAGCTGGCATGATGTTTTAGAAGGAAACCGTCTCCCAGAAGACGGCCATAACTTAGTATTCCATGAGTTTGCCCATCAGCTTGACCAACAAACCGGGAATACCAATGGCACTCCTTTGTTGCCTAAAGGCATGAGCTATCAAGAGTGGGGGCGGGTGTTAGCGAAGGCCTATCAACAACTGAAAATGCAACTTTCTTATAATATGCCACACGTGATCCACTCCTATGGCGCCACCAACGAAGCGGAGTTTTTTGCGGTGGTGACCGAAACCTTTATAGAAAAGCCTACGGCACTAAAACAAGAGAATCCTGAGCTATTTAACTTGCTGCATGACTATTATGGTTTCAACCCGTTAGACTGGCAGCGCTAGGCTGAGTGAATAGCCATAAAAAAGCCGCTTCAATGAAGCGGCCTTTTCAAGCGAATGCTTTTCAAGCGAATGCTTTAATTACGAAAAGCTAATTTCTTTTCGTTCACGTCTTTCTCTTCTTTGACCTTCAGGGCGACGTTTGTCACCGCCACTGCGAGGGTCTTTGAAGCTGCGTTTACGCTCACGAGAATCGCCACCTCGAGAGTCACCGCCACGGGCCTGATCGGCAGGGTGGGTGCTCTTCGACATATTCATTGGGCGCTGACAAATGTGAACACTCTTAAAGTGTGACAACGTATCTGCCGGCATGTTTTGTGGTAGTTGTACCGTACTGTGTTCATTGAACAAGCGGATTTCACCAATAAACTTGCTAGAGATATCAGCCTCATTGGCAATGGCACCAACAATGTTTTTCACTTGCACACCGTGGTCACGACCCACTTCGATACGGTAAGTATCCATTGGGCCTGCAGCACGGTCACGGCTACGAGGTTTGCGCTCGCCACGGTTGCCATCGCGTTCACGACGTTCACCACGCTCTTTACGATCGCGCTGCTGCAGCTTAATTTCTTCCACTTTTAATGGTGTTTGCTGCTGCGCTAGGCAAAGTAGTGCTGCGGCCAAATCTTCCTGAGATAGCTCGAGCTTTTCACCTAAACCAGCGGCTACTTTGCTAAAGAACTCAATGTCTTTGTGCTCTAATGCTGCAGCAAGTTTGGTTTCCAGTGCGCCAATGCGTTTTTCTTCTACAATTTTCGCACTAGGCAGTTCAACCTGAGCAATATCAGAGCGAGTGTGACGCATGATATTTTTCAGTAGGTAGCGCTCATTGTTTTTAACAAACAAAATCGCTTTACCTTGACGACCAGCACGACCTGTACGGCCAATACGGTGGACATAGGCTTCACTGTCTTGTGGGATATCATAGTTAACCACTAGGCTCAAACGTTCAACGTCAAGGCCACGGGCTGCAACGTCGGTTGCAATAACAATATCAAGCAGACCATTTTTCAAGCGGTCAACGGTGCGTTCACGTGCTTGTTGGTTCATGTCACCATTAAGCGGTGCGGCTGAGAAGCCTTCGCGCTCTAACAGCTCAGCAAGCTGAACGGTATCGTTACGTGTACGTACAAACACGATAGCGCCATCGTAATCTTCCGCTTCTAAGAAGCGTACGATCGCTTTGTTTTTGTGTGCAGTTGCACGCCAGTAAACTTGCTCGATCGTTGATACGGTAGAGTTACGCGGCGTGATTTTAACTTGCTCAGCGTTATCTAAATATTTATTACAGATTGACTGGATCTGCTTAGGCATGGTTGCAGAGAACAAACAAGTTTGCTTCTCTTCAGGCGTTTTTTCCATGATGCTTTCAACATCATCGATAAAGCCCATGCGTAGCATTTCATCTGCTTCATCAAGTACAAGTGCACTTAACCCTGAAAGGTCAATGGTCTTGCGGTTGATATGGTCAATTAAACGACCCGGTGTTGCCACAATAATTTGGGCACCACGGCGTAGAGCACTCAGCTGAATGCCGTAGCTTTGACCACCATACAGCGCCAGTACTTCAACGCCTTTTGTATATTTAGCATATTGCTGAAATGCTTCAGCAACTTGAATAGCTAGCTCACGCGTTGGCGTAAGCACAAGGATCTGTGGTTGTTTAACGGATGCGTCTATTTGGTTTAACAATGGCAGTGCAAATGCTGCCGTTTTACCTGTACCCGTCTGCGCTAGTCCCAGTACGTCTTTTCTTTCTAGCAATAACGGTATACATTGAGCTTGGATCTCAGAAGGTGTTTTATATCCTTGCTCTTCGACTGCTTTTAAAATTGCAGGTGAAAGGTCTAAAGATTCAAACGTAACTGGTTCTGACATTAATGCGCCTCAACTATTTTAAAGAGGCGCGAATTGTACAGGAAAGATAAAACAAAAGCTTGCATAAATTCACACTATTTTATATGTGCCTGATATTGGTTAAAATTTAACCTGTACAGTTTTGTGAATTTACTGATAAAGGCCTAGATTGGCTTTTGCGTAGGCTTCAAACTCGGTAAAACCGCCAATGTGATCTTGGTCGATAAAAATTTGTGGCACGGTTGGGCAAGGTTTGCCAGCCGATTGTTCTAGGTCCGCTTTCGACACCCCTTCTTTAATGATATCCACATAGCGGTAATTAAAGTCATCACGTTCTGTCTTTAGGCGCTCAGCAACTTCTTTAGCACGAACGCAAAATGGGCAGCCATCTCGGCCAAAAATTACAGTAAACATAACAATCCTCTTTTCATCACTTTAAGCTAATGTATGCCAGTATAGTGACATTTAATATCAGGTAAATCTAATTAAAAAGATGACCACAATCTAGAAAAGCGATGTTAGCTACGATAGACCGTTTTAATCAGATGGTAGCCAAACTTGGTTTTCACTGGACCATGCACCTCGAACAGGGGTTTTTTAAACACCACATCGTCGAAGGCCTTGACCATATCGCCTTTGTTAAACTCGCCAAGATCCCCCCCGCGTTTTTTTGAGGGACAAGTAGAGTGTTGCTTCGCCAGCTTGCCAAAGTCAGCGCCTTTGGCAAGCTTGGCTTTGATGGCTAAACATTCTTTTTCGGTTTTCACCAAAATGTGGTACGCACACGCCTTAGGCATGACCTTTCCTTTCTATATAGAAACTTAAAGATTCGATCATGCCGAGCCTGATTGCGCAAATCAAGTAAAATCAGCGCAAACAAAAACTACAGCCGGGCTCGGATCCCAAGCTCTGTTGAATAGCCCATGGCACGCTGAGTTATCTTTAACTCTTCATCGATAACGTAATAAGTAGGAAATCCGCTTATTTTGTAGTGTTGGGCTGTGGT
The DNA here is from genome assembly GCF_048515945.1 of Pseudoalteromonas 'SMAR'. NCBI lineage: Bacteria > Pseudomonadati > Pseudomonadota > Gammaproteobacteria > Alteromonadales > Pseudoalteromonadaceae > Pseudoalteromonas > Pseudoalteromonas 'SMAR'. The sequence continues at coordinate 15,931 of NZ_JBLWMW010000032.1, read as the reverse complement.
GCGGTTACCCATTAAGACTGGCATGGTGAGCGCTAAATCGGCAACAAACTCGGTCACGGCTTGTGTCGAGTCGTAGTCTAAGGCGATGGCAACGGCATTCACTTTGCCCTGTTGATAAAGCTTATCGATGTTGGGCATGCTAAGACGGCAAACGCTGCACCATGGGGCAAAGAAATAGACCACCGTTTGCTGGCCTCTTAACTGGGTTGAGGAAAAGGTTTGCTTACTGTTATGCACTGGGAGATGAAAAAAGGGGGCGGTTTGTTCTCCTGAGTCCGGCAGCATGTTCCGTTGCTGATAGCTGGACACAGCGAAAAACACCATGGCAATAATAGCAATTTGACCAATAAGCTTGAGCATGTGTAAGAGAGCCTCAGATTAGCAATGTAACAATGAATAAGACCGCAGTGTAGCGGTCTTTATTGCATTCAAGCAACCAAGCTAGGGTTTAGCGGCTAATTAAAGCGGTTTTCACCTAAATAGCGCTTCGCTTTTTGCGGTTTGAGCTTAGTTAGGTCAACTAACACCAAGCCATCAATGCAGTTATTAAAGTCTGGGTCGATACTAAAGCTCAAAAAGTTAACACCTTGCTCCTCACACAATTCAGTGTATTGCTTAAATAGGGTCGGCACTTGAGCACCCATATGAGCGAGAATGTGCTTCAGCTCGGCAAAGTCTTCTTTTACGTCGTCGCCCTGAAAACGTTGGTTAAACCGAGTCAGCTGATCCTTACTGAGCTTCATTTCATTGTTTGGTGTGGCCAGGCCCTGTAAGTTAGAAAAATAGTGCTGGTAGTGGTACACCAACATGGCTTTTGCTTCATCAGGTAAGGCATTAGAGAGGCTTACAGCGCCAAACAGGTAACGGTGCTCTGGATAGCGTTTCACAAAGGCGCCAATGCCATACCACAAGTAGTCGAGGCTTTTGCGTCCCCAATACTTGGGTTGCACAAAGCTGCGGCCTAACTCTATTCCATGCTCAAAATAGGGCGTCATGGCATCGCTGTAGCTAAATAAACTGTCGGTATACAGCCCCGCTTGACCGTGCTCAGCGAGCACTTGTTTGGCACTGGCCAGACGGTAAGCTCCAACTAGCTCAAGCTGTTTAGCATCCCATAGCAATAGGTGATGGTAATGCATATCGTACTTATCTATGTCACGGCGATGGCCGCTGCCTTCACCGACAGCCCGAAAAGCAATTTCTCTCAGTCGGCCCAGCTCGCGAAAAATCACCGAACTGCCAGTGTATTGATAAACATATATATGCATACCATCTGGCGTTTCACCAATGCACTGACACTGCTCGATGGCACTTTTTAAGGCTTTGCGGCATTCGGGCACGGCGATGGGCGTCTGCGTTTTTAGTGGCAGAGTTTTTTTACTGGCAAGGCGGTATAGCTGTTTTCTGATCAGCGCCACAATCTCTTTGTCTTTAAGATTGTCAATTAAGTACGACTCCGGTGGAATACTGGCGCCGATTTCAAATTCCAGCGATTTTTGCCGTTGCTTAAACATTTCTTTTACCAGTAGCAAGCTTGCCAGAGGTTTATAAATCATACTGGTGCCATAAAACAGTGGGCTATTTTTGGCTTTAATGTAAATGGGCAAAATAGGGCAGTTGGCTTTTTTGGCCATTCTTAAAAAGCCAGAGTTCCATTTACAATCTTTAATCCCTGTGGGCCCTAATCGCGACACTTCACCGGCTGGAAAAATCAACAGCGCGCCTTCGGCTTTTAAATGCTTATGGATATTGGCTAATTCTTGTTTTTTACTGGCGCTTGAGAGGTTATCAACTGGCAATAATAAAGGGTGCATTGGAGTGACTGACATCAGCATGCGATTAGCGACCACTTTTAAATCGGGGCGCACTTGCGCCAGTACTTTTATTAGCGCCAATGCATCCAGCGAACCAATCGGGTGGTTCGCCACAATCACCACCGGCCCCTCGCTGGGAATGTGCTCGATTTGTTTGGGCTTAAAGCGGGCATCAAAATCCAGTTCGTCTAACACTTGTTCAACGAATTCGAGCCCTTGTAAATGGGGGTAGGTATCGGCAAAAGCGACAAATTCTTGTTCGTGCAAAAGGTAACCCAAGCCCTTTTTAACTAAGCCTTTTACCTTGGGAGAGTTTTCAAGTTGTGGAAGATTTGCTTCAATGACTTTATCTACACTAATCATTTTGTTCACCTGTTGGCGTTTTTTGCAAGGTTAGAAACTCTTAATGACAAACACGTTGCACTGTTATGTCATTTACTTTGCAATTTTGCCGGCATGGGTGAGTTGAGGAATTTTTATGGCGTTACTGGTATGTGTTTGCAATCGCAATAATGACAAATTAATGGCAGCCTTGCGCGCCGCTTTACCGCAAGAAACCATTTTGGAGTGGCCGTTGCAGGATGAGCAAATGCTCACTCAAGTTGAGTTTATTTTGGCGTGGAATGCGCCCTCGTCACTGTGGCCAAAGTGTCCCAACTTAAAAGTGGTGCATTCGTTTGGGGCTGGGGTGGATGGCATCCCTATTAATCTATTGCCACAGCATGTCGAGGTGGCTCGGATAGTTGACCCGTATTTAGCTGACGATATGGCGCAGTACGTTTTGGGTCATATTTTAAATCATAAACTGCGCGTGCAGCAGTATCGTCAGCAGCAATCAGAGCAAGTGTGGCGACCAAAGCGAGCAAGGCCTGGGCATTGTGTCGGGATTATGGGCATGGGCCAGCTCGGCCAAGCAGTTGCGGCACAGTTACTAAGCAATAAATTTACCCTCAAAGGTTGGTCACGCAGTGAGAAAAGTGTTGCTGGGGTCGATCATTACCATGGCCACGATGCTTTGCCTGCTTTTTTGTCTGATCTTGATTACTTGGTCTGTCTATTGCCGTTAACAGCAGATACTCGTGGCATATTAAATGCTGAAGTGTTTGCCGCACTGCCAGATCATAGCGTGATCATTAATGTTGCCAGAGGAGCTCACCTCGATGAAGCGGCACTGTTGCGTGCGTTGGAGCAGGGCTGTCTTGGTGGCGCGGTATTGGATGTCTTTGCTGAGGAGCCGTTACCTGAACAGAGCCCCTTGTGGTGTCACCCCAAAGTAACCATAACCCCCCACGTTGCTGCACTGACCAGTTTGAGTACTGCCACAGATCAAATTGTCATGAATTACGAGCGCATGAAGCAACAACAAACCTTGCGCCACGTGATTGATAAAAGCGCCGGATATTAAGCTTTATACCAATCCGTATTAATACTTGCTCAATTTGAGGGAGTAAATTTGCCGCTAACTGCGTTAAAAATTTCTCATTTAGAGCAACTAAATAGCAAAATTTTTGCCTTGCCTATATGGATATAGGTACCAGGGCGATAGCAGGACGCGGGAGCGGAGTTATCGACAGAATTTTCTTGCCGCAAATGGACCACTTAATTAAGCGAATTGGTATTAATCGTGGATTTTTATGGATTACTGGTTGAACCACTGTATAAAAAAACATCTTGAGAGTTACTGAACGATGCATTAATTTAACAAAAAAACAATAATAAAAGGTCGGTCAAATGAAGCATAATCAAGGTGGCGCAAAACTATCTCTCGTTGTCGTTTCGGTTATTGTTTTAGGAGTGTCTGCGTGGTTTAACCAAGCTAATGCAGCAACAACTCAGGGGTCGACAGAAATTGTAAATACGCAATAAAGCCAAACACTCAGTTTGGCTTTATTGTTTTCAGCGCTTGGCATGGCGCTCGCGGTTCTCTTGCTTTTTTTCTTCGCTTTTTCTTAATAATACATAGGTAGAGCCACTACCGCCATGACAACTCAGTGCTGAATGAAAAGCCAGTACTTGAGGCATTTCCTGCAGCCACTTATTGCTATAGCTTTTCAGCACCGCAGGAAAGGGCTTGCTCTTTAGCCCAGTACCATGGCGCAGCAGCAATACCCGAATACTGCGACTGTGGCAGTCTACAATAAAGTCGAACAAAGCCTTACGTGCCTCTAAAAAGGGTTTGCCATGTAGGTCTAAGGTGGCGTCAATTTGGTATTTACCTAGCCGTAGGTTTTTGAATACTCCCTCTTGCACGCCACTTTTCTTAAAAGACAGCAAGTCATATGGGTCGAGTAGCTCAACGTATTCGGTTGATAGGTAATTGGCATCGAATTCCAGCTCTTGCTCAGCGGCTTGGCGCTTGGCCAACTGCGCGAGCGTAGGCTCGGTTTTTTTTCTTTGCAGTTCTGCTTTGCTGTCTTGGGCTAGGGGGGTAACGTCGCCCATTGAGGCTAAAAATAACTCTTCGTCGGTCATGGCCATACTGCTTCTCCACTCACAAGCAATGATGACCATGATTTTAGCGTAAGGATTTGGATAAAGAAACTATTGCCTAGTGAACTTCCAAATGGCCAAAGGTATACACTTTAAATAGATAAAATGTATTAATTAAAATTAAGCTTAAATTTGAAATAACACTAGTATTCATCAGATCGAGACTAAACGAGATAAAAAGTACGCTACATGCGCACACAGCTGCCCCTCTTAGAAGCATTTTATGATTAATAAAAAAGGCGCCAAAACCCAAAGCTAATAATACTAAGTTAAGTAGCCAGTCGAGCTCGTTTGTCATTGTCTGTTTGGTTCTCCAAATGTGCTGAAAGAATCGGCATTATGGTGTTTAATTAGGCCATATTCAAGCAATAAAAATTATGATTTTGACATTAGAAAAATTAATGGATTAATGGTGGCTGAATAAATATGTGTAGGGGCCTGCATAACTGTGTAACGACACCTTTAGCGGTTTCGACTATAGTTGTAAGCAGAGCAAGTTTGTTTATACTAGATTCTTGAAAATAAAAGAACTATTACTCTTGTCAGCAGAGATTAAGCAACCCATGTCTATACTGATCGATCTGCAAGCTTAGTCATACCGCGCTTTTTTTATAGCGCGCGTTACAGCAATAGACTGCAAAAAAAATTTAAGGATCAGCAAATGAAAATGCTCAAGTACTATTTACTCGCCACGGTTTTGTTGGCGGTATTAACTTTTTACAGTATTGGCTCATGGTTAATGCTGCCCCTCGCTTGGTTCACCCTTTCATTAGGGCTGGTCACTTTTGCTTATGCAACAAACAACCCAGGCATTTTTAGAAAGCATGGCACGGGAAAAATCCCTTGGTATAGCACTTGGTTGTTTTGGCCCTATTTAGGTGGCGCACATCTGTATAACGCCATTGAACGAGGGCGCGATGTAGTCGATGCATTTCAACCGCTTACGGATGATTTGTTTGTTGCTTGTCGGTTGTTTCCAAGTGATGTTGATATGTTAAAGGCACAAGGCATTGAGGCTATTTTGGATGTCACCGCCGAATTTGATGGTCTGAACTGGTCAGCAGAGCAACAGCAGCTGCATTATCTCAATATTCCTGTATTGGATCACCAAACACCCACGTCAGAGCAGCTAGCCCATGGCATAGCGTGGATTGCGGCGCAGCATGAGCTAGGGCGTAAAGTTGTGGTGCACTGTGCTTTAGGGCGTGGTCGCTCGGTGTTCTTTTGCACGGCCTACTTATTGGCTACTCATCCTGAGTATAACGTTCGCCAAGCGCTGGAGAAAATTCAAAACCGTCGCGAAACGGCCAGGTTAAATAAGCAGCAGTTAAAAGGGTTAACTAAATTACATCAAAGCGAAAACTTTACCCATGCTGATGATGCGGTGTTAGTCATCAATCCTGTGGCGGGTGGCGGTAAATGGGCACAACACGAAAATGAAATCATCGGGATTCTCAGCGAACGCTATAAATTACATACTTATTTTACTGAAGCGGATAGCGATGTCGCGGCCTTAGCAAAAGAAAAGTTAGCGCAGCACCAAGCAAAAGTCGTGATTGCTGGTGGTGGCGATGGCACCTTGGCCGATGTCGCCCATGGCATCAATGAGCAAGACGTCTTGTTTGGTATTTTACCATTAGGTACCGCTAACTCGTTAGCCACGGTATTGCTTGGACCGATGTCAAAGGTGGAGCCTGTAGAGCGTGCATGTGAAGCCATTTTAGCAGGTAAAAGTAAGTCCATTGATATTATGGACTGCAATGGCCAAACCGCCTTACTGGTGATGGCCGTTGGTTTTGGTCATGAAATGATTGAGCACGCAGATCGCGAAGAAAAGAACAGCTCTGGGCAGTTAGCCTATTTACGTGGCTTGTGGCAGGCCGTAAGTGAAAACAAACCACTGCAAGTGGATGTGGAACTTGATGGCGAAGCCATTGAAACTGTTGAATGCGTCAGCCTGGTGGTTGCCAATGCTGCTCCTAAAACCACTTTATTAGCACAAGGAGAGGGCGAACCTATTTACGATGACGGTAAATTAGACATTACTATTTTGCCCTATGATGCTGAAAACAATCAAAGCCTATCCGTTACTGAGCTTATCTTACCCAAAGGGACGATAAAATCTGATAAAGTGGTTACTCATCAATGTCAGCAATTAAAGCTAACGTTTAAGCAGCAGCAACACTTTGCCCTTGATGGTGAGGTTATGAGCGCAAAGAGCATAGAGATTTGTAACCACAAGCATGCACTGACAGTGTTGGTACCAGCCTAGCCATCTAACGTTGCTACACAGCTTAAGTGACACTGGCTATGGAAGTCTGGCTGCAGCGATAATGATAAGAGAGGGACACAGTTGAACAGCATTTTATTAGTTGATGACGATCAAGAGTTTGCCGAGCTGGCGAGTCGTATCATTGAATTTTTGGGTTACGATGCTTGTATAGCTCATGACTTGGCCGCTGCTCGGCAGTGGTTAGCAGAGCAACGATTTGTACATATCTTTCTCGATTTTATGCTACCCGATGGCAGTGGTTTGCATTTAGTCGATGAAATACGAGGCGCAGGAAATAATACGCCAATTACTATGGTGACCGGTCACCCCGCGGTCAAGTCGGCCATTGCTGAGCTTTGCCATGATGGCCTAAGTCACCTTACTAAACCCATTGATGCGCAAGACATCAAGTCAGCGTTATCACCGCAGCAAAAAGCCACGCCAAAAGCGACTGCAACCGCCCACTTTGGCACACTCCTTGGTGAGTCTGCGAAGATGCACCAGTTGTACGAGATGATTGAAAGAGTAGCTAAAACGGATGCCAACGTGATGCTGCTTGGTGAAAGTGGCGTGGGCAAAGAAGTGTTCGCCGAAGCCATTCATCGTGCTAGTAACCCTAAAGGAGAGCTAGTTAGCGTGAATTGTGGTGCTATCCCTAAAGATTTAATCGCCAGCGAGTTATTTGGCCATGAAAAAGGTGCCTTTACCGGGGCGCAGGCACAAAAGTTGGGGGTGTTTGAGCGCGCAAATAACGGAACCTTGTTCCTTGATGAGGTGACCGAGATGCCGCTTGAGCAACAACCCAACTTACTTAGGGTGCTGGAGACGCAAAAGGTGACCAAGGTTGGCGGCAGTCAAGCCACGGCGGTTAACTGCCGTGTGATTTCTGCCAGTAATCGCAGTGTTGAAGAAATTGCTCAGAATGCTATTTTGCGAGAAGACATTTACTTCCGCTTAGCCGTGTTCCCAATTCATATTCCACCATTACGACAGCGCAAAGAAGACATAGCGCTGCTAGCCGAGCACTTTGTGGAGCAGTTAAATCGCAAAGGCAATACCCAGTACAGCATTAAAGCCGACGATTTAAGACGCTTAGAGAGCTATGATTGGCCTGGTAATATCCGCGAGCTGAAGCACACCATTCATAAAGCCTACATCATGGCGGATCTCGAGCGTAATACATTGGTTTTTGATCAAGAGTTTGCCTCGCCTTTTGCTAAGGCTAAACAGTTGCAACACAGTGAGCCTGAGCAAAGTGGTACAGAACATCGCCATGGCAATCAGCAAGTCACGATGCCGGATGTCACTCCGGGTAAAACCATTGAAGAAGTAGAGAAAGCGTTAATTTACCAAACGCTGGACTCGGTTGAAGGAAATAAAACACTGGCTGCCCGCATGCTTGGGATCAGTACTAAAACCTTATATAACCGTCTTAATGCCTACGAAGGAGAAGCCCAAACCTAGCCTTGAGGAGACCTAATGAGTAACGAGCAACGCAGTGAGCTAGAGCACCTAATACATGATGCCAGAAAGCCGTTAAATCAAATTTCGATGCAGGCTGAACTGGTAAAGCTGATGGCAGCGGAGCCTGCTTCCAGCGGTAAAGTACAAGAAGCCGCGGACAAGATTATTGCTGCCAGCAAAAGCTGTAGTGCTTTACTACAAACCATCTTGGAGCAAGGAAAAAATGAGTGAACAGTGACAACATCATGAGTTCGTTTATGAAGGTGGGTGGCAAACTCAGTTTTATTTGGTTCGCGGTGGTGGTGTGTGTCGCCATGGTCGCGGGTAATACCATGATTGGGTTTAATAACGTCAAAGAGCTCAACCAGGTGCAAGCGAGCATTCGCAACACCAGCGAAGTAATGATGGCGTTAGATAAGTTACACATTGCCATGTTGAATGCCGAGTCAGGCCAACGTGCTTTTATTATTTCCCAGCAGGAAAGCGATTTGACGCCATTTCAGCATGCTTTGGATACCTTATCTTTACGCATAGCTGAGGTGCAGCAGCGTCGTTCGGAGAGCGAGCAACAACAAAATAAAATCGACCGTTATGTTGAAGGGGTCAAATCACGCTTCCAAGCATTGCAACAATCGATTAAAAATGTCCGCAATACTGCGCAATTTCAGCAAGCACAACAGCTTGCTTTGACCAAAGGCTCTGGCGGTGAGCTGCGGCAATGGTTTAGTGAGATTATGGTGGTAGAGCAGGATATCCGTGCGGTACAGCTTAATCAATTAAAGCGCGTAAAGGCCGAAGCCCAACAGAATATCGTGGTATTTACACTGCTAGGTGCTGCCATGATATCAGCCATTTTAATGCTGCTGGTGGTGAACTTAAGAAACACCAACAAAGCCAAGCACGCGTTGGAGTCGGTGAATAGCCAATTAGAAGAGAAAGTTAAAGCGCGCACCGAAGCACTGGAACACTATGCTGATGAGCTCAATCGCAGTAATAGAGAGCTGGAAGATTTTGCCTTTGTGGCCTCTCACGACTTACAAGAGCCACTGAGAAAAATACGCGCGTTTGGTGATCGCATCGAAACAAATTATGCCGCTCAGTTAGATGACAAAGGTCGAGATTACTTGGCACGCATGACCGGGGCTGCAAAACGCATGTCTACGCTTATCACTGATTTATTAGAGCTTTCGCGGATAACCACCCGAGCAAAGCCGTTTGAGTCGCAAGACTTGAATCAACTACTGCAGTTTGTTTTGGATGATTTGGAAATAACCTTAGTTGATAGCAACGCGCAGGTGAACCGTGTCAGCTTACCGACGATTCAATGCGATGCTAGCCAAATCCATCAGCTGTTTCTCAACTTACTGTCTAATGCCCTTAAGTTCCGTGTGCCAGAGCGTCAGCCAGTCATTAATATCACAGTGACTGAAACAGAATTAATGGGCCAACAGGCCTATGAGTTTACCATTAAAGACAACGGCGTCGGATTTGATCAAGAATATGCAGAGAAGATTTTCTCTCCGTTTCAGCGGCTTCATGATCGAAACCAGTACGCCGGCACAGGCATCGGATTAAGCGTTTGTCGGCGTATTGTCGAGCGCCATAGCGGCACCATTTCGGCGCACAGCAAACAGGGCGAAGGAGCCACCTTTATTTTTGTTTTACCATACCAACCGACTGAAATTATTCAGGAAATAAAAAATGAATTATAAAAAAGCAGAGCCGATACAAATTTTAATGGCGGATGACGATGAAGACGACCGTTTACTGGCGCAGGATGCCATGGAAGAAAGTCGGGTATTAAATGCCTTTCGTTTTGTAAAGGATGGCGTGGAGTTATTAGAATACCTCCGTAATGAAGGGCAGTTTGCCGACACACAACAATATCCGCGACCCAACCTTATTCTGTTGGACTTAAATATGCCGAGAATGGATGGTAGAGAAGCGCTACAAGAGTTGAAAAAAGACCCCAATCTTCGCGCTATTCCAGTGGTTATCTTGACCACATCCAAAGAAGAAGAGGACAAACTTAAAGGCTATGATCTCGGCGCGGCGTCTTATATTACCAAACCGGTGGATTTTGATGGTTTAGTAGAGCTGATGAAGAATTTAGGCAAGTACTGGATAGAAATCGTCGAATTGCCGCAGTAATGCCAACAGGTTTGGAGTGAATGATGACAGAAGAGACGGTGAGTGAAGTCAATGTCTTGCTGATAGAGGACGATGAAGACGATTACATCCTCACATTAGATTACTTACAATCCATCAGTGGTTTTAAGTTTAATCTAACTTGGCACTCGCAATACGCTCAAGCACTCGCTGCACTTGAGAGTAATTCCTTTGATTTGTGCTTATTAGACTACCAGTTAGGGCCTGAAACAGGCCTAAATGTGCTAAAAGAAGCGCGAGCTCGGCAGGTGCATACACCGATTATCATGCTGACTGGGCAATCCGATGAAGTACTTGATAATCAGGCGTTAAAAGCAGGTGCTGAGGACTTTGTGCTGAAATCGGAGATCAGCAGTGCGCGGTTTATTCGTTCAATTCGCTATGCGCTGGCGCGTAAAGCGTTAGAGCGAGAACGTATTGAGCGTTTAAGAGTTGAGTCAGATAGCCGCGCGAAAGATCGCTTTTTAGCCCATTTAAGTCATGAGCTGCGTACGCCGTTAACGTCCATTTTGGGTTACACCAACTTGTTGTTATCCCGTGAAGAACTGCAAACTATCAAGCCAGAGCTATCAATCATTAACAGTAACGGCGAACACCTATTAAATTTACTCAACGATGTCTTAGATTTATCAAAAATCAGTGAAAACCGCTTACAGTTGAATGAACAAGAAATATCACTCAGCCACCTTATGAGCGATTTGCACAGCCTGTTTAAAATGGCGGCAGCTAAAAAAGGCTTGCAGTTTACCATTACGGCGTTAACTCCACTGCCCAATCGAGTGGTGATTGATAAAACCCGACTCAAGCAAGTACTAATTAACATCACTTATAATGCCATTAAGTTCACAGCCTCAGGGTTTGTTAACGTAACCATCGCTTTAGACTCGCAACAACGTTTGCTGTTTAAGGTTATCGACTCAGGCATTGGCATTCCTGAGGAGAAACGCAAGCGCATCTTTAAACCTTTTGAGCAAGTGCAGCATGTCACTACCCGCAGCGATGAAGGAGCAGGGCTAGGATTAGCGATCAGTTCAGCCTTGATTAATCTGATGGGCGGACAGCTGGAAGTGGATTCAACTCTCGGTGAGGGCAGTGAGTTTGCTTTTTCTGTTGCCATCACTATTCCAGCTGCTAGCGAATTAGTTGAGCTTACTCTGAACGAAGCCCAAAGTAATAGCGATACTGAGCTGCCAAAGCAATTAAAAGGCCGAATTTTGATCGTTGAGGATATTGGTGAAATTCAAATGCTATTACGCACTTTGGTGGGAGAAACGGGGGCAACGGCTGAAGTGGCGGGAGATGGTCAAGAAGCGGTTAATATGCTTACGGTCCCGGATCATCAGTTTGATTTGGTGCTGATGGATTTACACATGCCAAAAATGGATGGCCGAGAAGCGATAGTGCAATTGCGCCAAGCTGGTGTGAAAACGCCGGTAGTAGCATTGACCGCTGCAGCGCAAAAGGGAACGGCTGCTGAGCTTATGGCACTGGGTTTTGATGATATGTTAAGTAAACCCGTGGTGGTGGAAGAGCTTGGAAACTGCATGCAACGCTTTATTGGTACTAAGCACACCGTGGCCGCACATGCGCCAGAGCCAGAGCAAAGCCATCATAGTACCCACCCCAATGTCTTAGTGGTCGAGGACGACGACGATACACGGCAATTGCTGCAGTTATTGTTAGACTCCATAGAGGTAGAGGTGACAACTGCGGCCAATGCTGCACAATGTTGGCAGCACCTTGAGGCGGGGCAATCTTTTCACTCTATCTTGCTGGATATTGGTTTACCAGATAAGTCAGGAATGACACTGGCTGGCGAGATTAAGGCACGCAATCCAGAGCAGCATATTGTGATTGCCAGTGGTTTTGATCCCGATCCGGATTCATTGGCTCAGGTGAAAATAGACAAGGTGTTACTGAAGCCCGTGACCTTAACTGACTTACAAGAGGTGGTAGACACTTTGAGGTAGTAAATTGGGCGCTAACGACATTAAGATTTCCCCGTTAGATCAACTAAATAGCAAAACTTCTGACTTGCCTACATAGATGAAGATATTTGGGCGGTTGTAGGACGCGGAAGTCCAGTTATCGGCGAAGTATTCTGGCCTCCAATAGACCACTTAATGAAGCGAGTCAGTATTAAGCAAACCCTATTATAAGCTTTTTTGCCAATGCCACTCGTCGCAGTGCCCCAATTTTGCCAAAGCGGGCTACCAAGGCACCAAACACAAAGCTAAAGGCAATGCCTTGGGGAGAGCTGATGGCGCCAGTAAAGTCTTTTTTGGCGCGCAGCTGGCATAACCGATTTAGTTGTTGAGCATCGATGTTGTCTCGTGTTGCAACTGTCACCTCATGGTGTAGCTTGGTGGTGATGTAATCAGCCAGTTTGGTCATCATCTACCTCCGGTTGTTGCAATGACTGCGATAAACCCGTGGTGAGTCCATGAATACTATTATTAAATAGTTTCAGTCCAGTCATAATAAGGTAATAAATTATGGCAATATTCAGTGTCAACACGATGCCTGCGGAGAAATACCAGCTGATCCCGGCAAAAGTTAGGGCATAGGCAAAGAGCACGTGTAAACTGGCCCACACCAATGCGGTTAAAAATAATGTCAATGTGAGCAGTGCAATGGCAATAAGCAAGCCTTTGAAGTTAGCACGAAATTTTGCCGCCAATAGGTGAGCATGACTGGCAAAAAGCTGCTGGTAACTGCTAAGCAATAATGCTGCAGCTTCTTTTAGCTCACCGAGCGCAGGAGTGCGCTCGGTGTCGTGTTGCTCACTATGAGATTGAGCGTGTTGCGCCATAATTACTTCTTCCTCAAAATCATGGTTGCTAACATGCCAAGAGAAAAGGCGATACCAGCCGTTTTAACTGGGTTTTCAACGGCGAATTTCTTTACTCCAGACGTTTCCCATGAGCGCTCTAATTCGCGACGTTTATCGGCTAGTGCTGCACTGGAGTTCTGACTTTTTTCACGCAGAGCTTCTTCGGTTTTCGAGGCTGATTGATGAAATGAATCAACCGAAGAGTGTAGCGAGTCTGCCATTTGATCCGCCACAGGGTGGCTTGAGTCATGACCGTTTGCTTTGCGCTTGGTAGTTGCAGTTTGTTGACTTTGGTTACTCATAAACGACTCCTTCTTCGTTACATTCAAAGTAATTGATGCAAAGCATTTGCCAGAATTAAATCCTTTAAAAACAGTTGTTTATGTTTTTCTTTTAATCCAGCTTGTAGTATTTTTCTGCTCAATGTAAAAGTTACAGAGCAAATCTACAAAATCACAACGGGCCGGCCAGAGCGGAATAAATAAAAGTGAGTAGGTCGCTGAGTTTATGCTGATAAATAGACAAAAAAAACGCCACTAGGCAGTGGCGCTGAGAAACCAGTCAAAGGGAATGGAACCGGTAGCACATAAACAAGTGCTGATTAATATATAGTCAATACAACCCAATTCGATCACATTTGTAAAAATATAATCACGAGGGGAAATGTCCCCCTCGTGTTAATGCGCTATGAGTCACTGTATCTTTCCATGTTGTCAGAGATCTCAAGGTGGTTTTCTACCTCGGCGACATCATTGGCATTTTCTGCAATTTGCACTGCGAGTTTACGCTCAGCCTCACTTTCAACATGGCCAGTTAAGGTGACATTTCCTTGTTCCACCTCGACATCAATACCTGTACTGTCTATGTCCGTGTCAAATAGATAGCGAGAATTGATCACGGTAGCAATTTTCATATCGGTGAACTCACCGCTTGCTTGTTCCATGCGGTCATCATTGTGCTTTTCTGTCATCTTGACGACAGTTAGCTCGTTATCAACTTCCTTAACACCGTCAATGCCAAGCACCAGTTCTTCAGCCAACTTCTTATCAACTGAACGGTCCACTTCACCGGTTAAAATAACCGTACCATCACGAACGTCTGTATTGATATCAAAGTTATTCAATTCGCCATTGAAAAGTAATGTTGCTTCGGCTTTGCCATCAATCCAGGCATCTGCTGCCTCAGCTTCCCAATTATTGTCCGCTGCCATAGCAGAAGTCGCCGACAATGAGGTTAGAAATAGTGATGCAATTACAGTCTTCTTCATAACGTATCTCCTTTTATGCTTGAGTCGCATTCAATAGTGCAGCGTCCATGCCAAACTTTAAGTATATGATAATTAATAGTTTTTATTATTCCATGCCATGAGGTAGCAAGATTTACCGAATAACAATGCCATGGAGATTGTAATTATTACTGCCATGATGAATTTCAGTTGAACGGAGTGTTTAAGGCTAAATAATTAGCTGAATTAAACCTAGGTCATGCTGCAATTAATGTATAAGAAGTGAGGTTGCAACCAGATTAGTGCAAAGCCAATGAGCAGTATATTGGTGTGGTTAGCTTGTTGACTAAGCAGGCATTTTAGCAAGCCGCTATTTATAAAAGGTAAAGATGTATGGGTGAGCAAATAACACAGGAATTATTTACAGCTGCACTGTAACTTTTTCATCGTTAGTTTCAGTGAAAATAAAAAACTTATTAAAAACAGTGGGTTAATTTCTGGCATTAGAGCTGCATAGACTAGTCCGAGTTGAAAAATCTATTCTTTTATTACATTTAAGGAGCGAGATATGGCAAATTCAAATTACGATATGGAACCATTAAAAGAGCTTATTAAAGTATTAAACGGTGGTGTTGATTTTTATACCGAAGCCAAGAAAAAGCTTAACAACTTAGAGTTAAATAATGTATTTGACCAAATGATAGTGGCTAAGGCTCAAGCTATCTCTGATCTACAGCCATTTGTATTGATTGATGACGGTGAGGTGGAGACCGATTCGGCGACCAGTGTGGAAATTCGTGAGGCATACACCAAACTAATCGGTAAAGTCAGCACTGACAAAGAACACACTTACATCTCTCAGCTTGAGGAAGTTGAAGATAAGGTGCTGGCAAAAATAAACAAGTCTTTACAGCGCGAGCTGCCAGTTAAGTGTAAGAGTACACTTCTGGATATCCAATCCCGCATGCAAGGCTGTCATGACCAAATGAAGCAGCTGCAAGAAATGACAGCATAGGAGAATGAGATGTTAAGTTGGGCTCTAATGTTCCTGTTTTTGGCATTGGTGGCAGCTATTCTGGGTTTCTCAGGTATTGCAGGCGCCGCGGCAGGAATGGCAAAAATCTTATTTTTTGTGTTTATCGCATTTATGGTGATTTCGTTTATTTTTGGTAAAGCAAGAAAGGCAAAAACACCTAGGTAGTAAATAATTTTCAAATTAAGGAGATAATGATGAGAATGGCAATGATACTGGCCAAGGTTTTTGGCTTTATAGCAATCTTAACACTATTTGGCTGTAGCGAAGGCCCTGCTGAAGAAGCCGGGGAGCGCATTGATGAAACAGTGGAAGAAGTAGGCAATAGCGTTGAAGATGCTTGCGAAGATGTTAAAGAAGATTTAAATACCAAAGATGAAGATTGTTAAGCTCGATTTGGTACGAAAGAGGGAAGTTATAAACTTCCCTTTTTTATTGCTGGCCAAAATAAATATTAGGCTTCGATGATAAATCACCCTGGCAGAGTTTAGTCTGTTAACAATAGAGTAAGACTTCTCAAAGAGCAGCACTGTAGTGCTGAGCACTTGATAAGCATAGTGAAAGGCAATAAAAAACCTGGTAGTGTTTAGAAATCTGTGTCATTTCACTAGAATACACAAAAGAGGAATGA
>NZ_JBLWMW010000031.1:0-54020 GCF_048515945.1 Pseudoalteromonas 'SMAR' | reverse complement strand
CACCGCCCTTTCACGGCGGTAACAGGGGTTCGAATCCCCTAGGGGACGCCATTTCAATTTACATCTCTATCTCTACTAAGAAAATTTACTTCTAGTACTCATCTTTTATTACTTAACAAGAACCTCAATGCTCAGTTTTGTTAGTATTTATTGCTAAGGCTCATTATCCCTTTTCCGCACCTGCCTTGTCCCAACCCGTATTAATACTTTGTAATTCCACCCAATTTAGCGAATGGGTATTTAGAATGATGGCAGTGGGCAGGAAAAAACACCCAAACCCACTCAATACTGCGAAGCAAGCGATTATACGGTATAACCGCCAGCAACGCCTTTAGTTGCATAAGCTACAGCATCGTGGGCATGTAATGACTCATAATGATTTATTTTTATATAAAAATCAGATAGCTCTGCTTTATTCAGTCGGGCTTTGAGTTTTCTTGCCGCATCTTCACAAAACATCAGGTTCTGGCCGTTTAAGCGAGCAAACTCTTGCTCATCTTCCCGTTTTACCGCTGCTTGTACTGGTGTTTGTAACTCATCCTCTAGGGTGTCTATTAAGTTAACAATATCAAACTCTTCAATGTCATGTGCTAGTTTGACCTTGAGGTTAGCAATAGAGCGCTGTGAGTGTGGAGTGGCGACAATACCTGCCGTACTACCCAGCCAATCATGTATGCTCTGGTAGTCAAGTTGCTTACCATCAAAAGTGTCTTGGAAAGCATCTTGTATAAGCTGCCTAGAAAGCGCTGCAGAGCAGGGGCAGGTTGACGAGTAGGTTACATCTAGGCCTAATTCTAATGAGTAGCTGCCATCTTGTAAGGTGGCATCAATCACTACTGGGTAGCTTTTCCACCCCGCTTTTTTACTAAGTAAAGAATTACGTCGTAAAGGTAGTTCAAAGTTCAGCGTCACTTTGGCTGCCGTACTGAGCTCACTGTGGGTGCTGAGAAATTGATCCAGCACTTGTTTTAAACTCTTAGGTGTCAGTACATGTTCGCAAGAGAGATTATCCAGGGCGAGAAAGAGGCGCGACATATGGATCCCTTTTGCCTGCTCTTGTTGCAAGTTTACAAAAGCATCCGCTTTTGCCAACACAGGCACCTCGTTTTGGCCTTTGGTTTTTAGCATCAAAGGCAGTTCAATATTGCCCATGCCTACCCAATCTAATCTGCCTGTTTGCAAGGCTTCCGCGTTATGTGCGATATCCGGCATGTTTTTCTGCATTGCTACTCTCTTCAATCACGACTTAAAAAACGCGCATATTACACCAAAAGCTGAAAAGTTGGGATGAGATAGCTAAATTCAAAAGTTAAAAATTATTATTAACGTGCAATTCTCGATACATCTCTAGCTCGCGCAGCTGTGGCTTTATGCGACTGAAATGGCGGCGGCTGATCCGGTGAACTGGTATTTTCCGTCGATATCCATGCTCGCTTATTATAGTGGCTTTTGTATAATAAATACTTCAGGCTCGTGGTCACCAAACTCTTAGTGTTTGGCTCTAGAGCTCTTAGCAGTTTTGCAACAAATCTCGCCCTACAAGCGTTTAAAAATGGTGATGTAAAGTATGACAGAAAATTCGTTTGGCTCATGGGCTCGAATTTTATCTAATCTAGTTGAAAAGTATGGTAATAAGCGAGCCTTTTTTATCGCTTATGGGTTTACCCTTTTCGTCGCCAGTGTGCTTTCTTGCATGTTTTACTATGTCGCACTTGGGGTGGTTGAAGTTGTTGATATATTAGCGCTGTTATTTATTACTGCAGTGATATCACCGGCATTAATCATGATGTCGGTCATGGCGATGCGGCAGTTACAGTCTTCAAAAGCCTACCTTGAATCTGCAACACAGCAAGAAAAAATGCTGAACCAGACCCTCAAGGATAATATTAACCGCCTTAATAGCGAGATAGACGAGCGTAAGATTGCGCTCCATGCCAAACACCGTGCAATTGATGAACTGCGCAAAGAAATCGCTGAGAGAAAGAAAACGCAACAAGAATTAGCACAACAAGGCATGTTGCTGCGAAGTATTGTCGACTCGTCACCCGATTTATTTTACTACCGCGATGAGCAGGGGGTCTTCCAGGGTTGCAATAAAATGTTTGAGTTGGTGATGGGTAAGTCCAGCAGCGAGCTTATAGGGCGCTCTGTGGCTGAAATTTACGACCAAGCTTACCTACCTAAAGTATTGGAGACCGATGCCGAGGTAGAGCAAACCCAGCAACCTATAACATTGGACGTGGAATACCCAGTAGAAGGAGAGATGCGCTGGTTCGAAATGCGCAAACTGCCATTTATCTCTGAAAATGGAGAGTACATTGGCTTACTAGCCTTTGGTCGTGATATCACCAGCCGTAAAGAAGCTGAGCAGGCGTTAGAAACCGCTTATAAAGATAAAGGGAAGTTTATAGCAACACTGAGCCATGAGCTCAGGACGCCCCTTAACGGCATTGTCGGGCTAACTAGAATGATGCTCGATACTGAGCTTACGGCACAACAAAAAAGTTGGTGTAATACGATTTTCTCCAGTGCTGAAACCTTAGGTAATATTTTTAATGATATTATCGACTTGGATAAAATTGATCGGGAGCAGTTAGATATTGCTACCGACAGTATTAATGTTTCAGACTTTATCAATGATGTAGTGAATTTTGCTGGGCTTATTGCGGAACAAAAAGGATTAGAGTTTACGATTAACCGTTCAGGCATGCTGGATGTTTACGCCTTAATTGATCCCACGCGACTACGACAAATTTTATGGAATCTAATCAATAATGCCGTGAAGTTTACTCACAGAGGTGGGGTAACGCTTGCTTGCCGGCGAGAAAACCGGGAAGACATGCCTTGGCTGGTGATCAGTGTCATTGATACTGGTATGGGGATCCCGCCTGAGCAAATAGAACGCATTTTTGAAATGTATTACAAGGCACCTGATTCATCCGGAAGTAATGCCATTGGCTCGGGTATCGGTCTTGCTGTGACTAAAGCTCTGGTACAGGCTATGAAAGGCACTATCAAGGTATCTAGTCTTGAAGGAGAGGGCAGTCGTTTTGATGTGGAAATCCCTCTGCAGTTATGTAGTGCCCCTAAAGAGCAAAGCTATGCTGGTCGCAGCTTGTATATTTTGTTGGTGGAGGACGTGCCACTTAATGCTGAAATTGCCACTAACTTACTAGAGCAACGCGGCCATGAAGTCATCTGGGCTGAGACCGGAGAGGATGCCTTGTCTTTTGTGGAAACAGAAGACGAACTCGATCTTATTTTGTTAGATATGCAGCTACCTGATATTAATGGCGATGAGGTGGCCAGACAGATCCGTGCCGATGCCCATTTTGATCATTTACCAATTGTGGCATTAACAGCCAATGTCCGCAGTGCGGAACAAGAACTACAAGGGATCAATGTTCAGGGGGCACTAGCCAAGCCTATCAACACCACCAAACTTGATAAGATGCTGGCTGAGCTATTTGGTATTGCGGCGCAAAAGAATAAACAGCAGCCACTTAACCTCCGTGAACTGATGACACAGGATGGTTATAACGGTCTTGATGTAGAAACCATTTGCGACTTTGTTGAATCAATGGGAGCTCAGGCCTTTCAACGTAGCTGTGATCTGTTTCAGCAGCTCAGCCCGAAATACTGCACTGAACTTAGGGATGCGATAGCAAGTAATGATAGCGACAGCTACAGCGCCGTAGCACATAAAGTGAAAGGAGCTGCTGGTTCTGTGGGATTACAGCTAGCGCAATTACAGGCTAAGAAGATGGAGCAGGAAAGCTCAGAGCAGTCCGAAGATGTGTTGGAGCAGTGGGTTAAGGATTTAGAAGCAAAAATAGAAGAAGGGCAAAAAGCCCTTCATCCATTAATTGCAAAACTCGCTGATGGCTAAGGTACGATTACTGAGTATCGATTTTACCGATGAAACGATAACCTTCACCGTGAATTGTGCTGATTAATTCAGGTGTATTGTTATCGGTTTCGAAGTGTTTACGGATGCGA
This sequence comes from Pseudoalteromonas 'SMAR', assembly GCF_048515945.1. Lineage (NCBI taxonomy): Bacteria > Pseudomonadati > Pseudomonadota > Gammaproteobacteria > Alteromonadales > Pseudoalteromonadaceae > Pseudoalteromonas > Pseudoalteromonas 'SMAR'. The sequence goes on along the minus strand of NZ_JBLWMW010000031.1, from coordinate 50,021 downwards.
CGAATAGTAACATCAACTGTACGGTCGTTAGCGCGAAGCTCACGGCCTGTCATGTGCTTAATCAGCTGCTCGCGGCTGAAAATACGGCCAGGAGAGTCTAGCATTAGGCGTAATGCGCGGTACTCACCCTTAGGTAAGCGCTTTGAATCACCTGTTGGCGAAGTCAAACAGCGGCTGTTTTCATCTAATTCCCAACCGTTAAAGGTAATAACGCCGTTACTGTCGATGGTGGACTCTTCAACCGATGTGCCGGTACGAGAGATCAGGTTACGGGCACGAATAGTTAGCTCGCGTGGGTTGAACGGTTTGGTGATGTAATCATCAGCGCCGATTTCAAGTCCAAGGATACGGTCAACGTCATTGTCACGACCAGTAAGGAAGATAAGGCCGATATTTCTCTTCTGGCGTAATTCTCGCGCCAAAATCAAACCATTTTTACCAGGAAGATTGATATCCATGATCACTAGATTAACGTCATCGTTAGACGTTAATTTGTCATGCATATCATCGCCATCAATGGCTTCAATTACCTTATACCCTTCCGCTTCAAATAAACTAACGAGGTTCAGTCGAGTTACGTCTTCATCCTCTACAATTAGAATGACTGGCGTTTGCATTATTAATTAACCTTTTCGGAATATATAATTTACAATGAGTTCGGAGCTATATAATAAATCCGAATATTTACGATTATAGGAGCTTATCCAATTGTTAACAAGTAAAATCAGTTGGGATGAAACTTGGATACGGCAAGTAGCCTTGAGCGCACGATAAAGTACTGATTTTCTAGGGCTTGTTTGTTTATATACAGTCGAATTTTACTCCCTTCTTGGACCAAAGAAGCAATCCCGCCTCTTTCTAAAAACTCAATACTTTCACCAATAGTCAACATATTTGATGCTATTGTGTCGGTCCAAGCGGACAGTATATCATTTTCACTTATTTCATCAATGTATGTGATATCACAGAGCCGGGAAAGTTCCCTGTAGCTGGTCGATTTTGCAACATTACTGATAACAATGGGCTTACCAGCTACGATTAAATTGTTAGCTCCTTTTAACTCAGCCGCGGGTCCTGCGTCGAGTGAATAGAAGCAAAAACGTAATCCTGACTGCTTTTCTAACTCGGGAAATTCAATGAACTTAGCCATTTGATATAAAAATGCCGCACGCACTTGATCTGGGGTTTTTGCCTCAGCAGCAACAGCAAACAAGAGCAAGATTAACACTATTATTAATCGTTTCATGATGCTTTACCTGATTTAGGCAGAGTGATAATAAACCTAGCGCCAGACTTGTACTCATCATCTAGCGTGATAGAACCTCCTAACGCTTGTGTTACTAGGTTATAGACTAAGTGCATACCTAAACCACTGCCACCTTCACCACGGCGTGTGGTAACAAAAGGATCGAAAATACGTTTTTTAATCGCCTTTGGTACTCCCTCGCCGTTATCTTGATAGTCAATGGTGACCTCATTGCCGCTGCTTGAGATAGTAATATCAATGTTGTTATCTTCAGAGGATTTAAAGCCATGCAGCAAGGAGTTAGAGACTAACTGCTCTAGCACCTGTTGCATTGGGCCGGCCTTACTTTGAATGGTTAAGTTGTCATCACAGGCCAGTGATACGTCAGGATTCTTAGTGGCAAGTTCTGGACGCATAGCTGCGATGACCTCCTTCAGTAGGGTAGCAAGATTCACTTCCGTGTTGACCTCTAAGTCTTGACTAACCGCCAAGCGTTTAAAGCTAGATACCAGCTCCGCCGCTCTATTAAGGTTACGGTAGATAAGATCGAGATTCTCAATTCCCTCGCTAATAAAGCGTTCTAACTGCTTGGAAGTGAGAGACTTATTCTGAAACGCATCGTTAATGTCTGAAAGTTTGTCACGCAATAATGTTGAGCCGGTTATGCCTAGCCCGATTGGGGTATTTACTTCATGGGCTACGCCGGCAACCATTTGTCCTAACGACGCCATTTTTTCATTTTCAATGATTTGATTCTGGTATTGGTGCATTCGCTCCAAGGCATTCAGTAACTCTTGGTTTGCTTCGCGTAGGGCAATGGTTCTTTGGTTAACCTTTTCCTCTAGGCTCTGGTTAAGTTGCTTTATTTCTTGTTTATCAGCTTGGTGGCGTTCTAACTGGTTCTGTGTTCGCGCCAACATAATATTGAGATTATTAGCTAAGACATTGAGCTCTGATATGTTGCTACCAGGAGCACGGGCATTATAATTATGATTTTTAGAAACATCTTGAAGCAGATTGGAAAGCGCCTCAATGGGGGAGGCAATGCGTTTTTGAATACCGCGAGATACCAGTAGAACTAATAAGAGCACAAACAGTGTTAGGGCAATATCAACCAGTATTTTTTTATTTATGTAAGCTGAGAGTCGCTCTAGGCCTCCTCTTATATACACATACCCCTCTATCTCACCTTCATAGATCACCGGTTTGATCAGTTCCACGTAGTCTTCTGACACTTTTGGCGTCGCCAATTCATCTATCTGATTTACTTTAAGTGGCACCGGAGGAGTACGACTGGCATTAAAGCTGGTGAAGAATACCGGCTTATTGGTAACATCATCAATAGCATAGATGTGGATGTTTTTGATAATATCGACCTGCTGAAATGATTTTAAACGAGCATCTTCGGTTTTTCTATCATCAAACAAAATGGTGATTTGCGAGTTAAAAGCAACAATATCAGCAATCATTTCAATTTTATTGATGATTAGCTGCTTTTGCTCTTTGACATCTAGGTAGGTTGAAATCGAAATCGACAGCGATAAGCACAACGCCGTTACAAGCATCACAGCGCTGATCAAAACTTTTCTTATGCTTGTTTTTGTTAGTTGCTTACTCATTCATTGTCCAGCTGTATGATCAGCATTAAGCTAAGTCTAGCAAATATCGGCTTAAGGTGTATTTAAACACTTTGCCTTGAATAACTAGCACCGTTCGCTAACCTAGTATAATAAAGTAGAGCAATTAGCTGAAAATGAAAAGGTTTAAAAGAGTCGAGACGGTAAATTTATACCGTCTGTATATGCGCGGACTAGGCTTTGGCGATTTAAAACTGGGCTTTATAAACCGCAAATTTATTGTTTTTGTCGACAACATCAAATTGCTGAAATTGCGCCGCAAGGATAGGTGGGTACTTTAAAAAGCTATTGGCGACAATTTGCAAACTGGCTGCTTTGTCCATATGACGCTTAGCTCCAGTCAAAAACTGCTCAGCGATACCATAATCGGTGGCAATGCCAGTATGAAATGGTGGGTTACTGAGAATGAGTTGATACTTCCCAGTTAGTTCACTGAGTCCATCGCTTAACACCAGCTCAGCTGTAAGGCCGTTCATAGCTAAGGTTTTTTGTGTCGCAAATAAGGCTAACGCGTTTACGTCTAAACAGCTAAAACGAAGGTTAGGTTGTTGTAGCAAGGCAAAGCAAGTAATGATCCCGGCACCACAACCAAAATCTAACGCCTTACCTTTGTACGGCAGCGAGATATTTTCTAATAGTAACTGCGTCCCTAAATCCAGTTTACCGTGATTAAATACTCCAGGCACACTGGCGGCACAAAACTGCGTGCCGGCGACACTAACATCAAAGCTGGTAACGTAAGTTTCAATATCAAACCGCTCTAATACGCTAAGCTGGTTAAATTCGTAAAGGATGCAGTGCTTTGCACTGTCGAGCTTATAGCTATACTGGGCAACCGGCTTTAGTTGTTTTTCAACGCTTTTCACTCCGCCTTTATTCTCTCCAACAACCAGCAATCGCGTGTTAGCGCCACATAAACTGCGAATATTATCCAGCGTCATTTGCGCTTCAGGCTTGGATTTAGGGTAATAGTAAATAACCAACTCAATGCCACCCAGTGGCGGTAGTTGATGATCTATATGTGCTGTTAGGCCTGGTACTTGTTTCGCGTGAAGGTGATTGGCAAAGTCATAGCTAAAGGCGTGAATGTCAGAGTCAGGGTTAAGCGCACACAGTTCACCGAGAAAATCATCGCGTTGATGATTTATAACCAGAATCTTATTGGCTACTAACTCTTCTTCATTGCGTAGCAACAGTAAACTTGGATTGGTTAATGACAAGGTTAGCTCCTGAATAAGTGTGGCTGAAAAATGGTTGTGAAGTTAAGGAGCTGGGCAGCTCCTTATTGCGAGCTTAGTTTTGGCGTTCAAACATAAGGTCCCAAACACCGTGACCCAAGCGTTGTCCACGTTGTTCGAACTTAGTAAGTGGCCTAAAGTCAGGGCGCGGAACATAGTCATGGGTTGCTGATAGGTTGCTGTAACCCGGTGCGGCATTCATTACTTCTAACATATGCTCTGCGTAGTTTTCCCAGTCCGTTGCCATGTGGAAAACACCACCCACTTTTAGCTTTTTACGTACTTTTTCGGCAAACTCTAATTGCACAATACGACGCTTATGATGGCGCTTTTTATGCCACGGGTCGGGGAAGAATAATTGCAATTTCGCCAGCGCACCGTCAGCAATACAATCAGCTAACACTTCTACTGCATCATGTTCAAATACGCGTAAATTGCTGACCCCTTGCTCATCTGCTTCCATTAAGCAGGCTCCAACGCCTGGACGGTGAACTTCAATGCCAATAAAGTTTTGCTGTGGATTGTTTTTAGCCATTTCAACCAGAGACTTACCCATGCCAAAGCCGATCTCTAGAACGACATCATTGCTGTTGCCAAATACCTCAGTTAAATCTAATAACCCCTGCTGATGCTCTAACCCCATGCTTGGCCAGCATTTTTCTAAGGCAGCAGCTTGGCCTTTGGTTAAACGGCCTTCGCGTTTTACAAAGCTGCGTACTTTTCTGATGTATTTGCCTTCTTGTTGCGCCTGTTCAAGCGCACTCTTGCTTGATTCGTTCATGGTCATTTCTATGCTCGTGAAAATGGTCGCATATTATCGTCATTCGGTTAGCAATAAACAAGTATAGAGTGAAACTTTACCAGGTGACTAATCAAGCATTAGTCATTACACTGGCGGCTTTTGTAGCAAGTAGTAGTTAGGTTTATGAAAGTTAGCCAACAACAAGCCAGCTGGTTCGCTGAACAGGTCGTTAATTGGTACCACTTACATGGTCGCAAAAGCTTACCGTGGCAATTAGGTAAAACGCCTTACAAAGTGTGGGTCTCGGAAGTCATGTTGCAGCAAACCCAGGTTGCCACTGTGATCCCATATTTTGAGCGATTTATGGCACGATTCCCTACGGTCATAAAACTTGCCGATGCTCCAGAAGACGAAGTATTACATCACTGGACAGGGTTAGGCTACTACGCCAGAGCGAGAAACCTACATAAAGCAGCAAAAATAATTCGCGATCAGTATCAGGGGCAGTTTCCTGAAACGCTCGAACAGGTGATGGCATTGCCAGGTATCGGTCGCTCTACTGCTGGGGCGATATTATCACTGGCGCTAGGTCAGCATCATGCCATTTTAGATGGCAATGTAAAACGGGTGCTAGCGCGTTTTTATATGGTGGAAGGCTGGTATGGCGTAAAAAAAGTGGAGAATACACTTTGGTCGCTTAGTGATGCCGTTACCCCAAGTGGTGATGTACGTGAATTTAATCAGGCGATGATGGATTTAGGTTCCGGAGTTTGTACCCGCTCAAAACCTAACTGTGAAAGTTGCCCTTTGAGTCAGCAGTGTGGTGCGTTGGCACACGATCGAGTGGCGGAATTTCCCCATTCAAAACCAAAAAAGCAAAAGCCCAAAAAACAGGCTCATCATTTAATTGTACGAGTTGGTAACCAAGTGCTGATGGAAAAGCGCCCAGCGGCGGGGATTTGGGGAGGACTGTTTGGCTTTTTCGAGTTCAGTGGGCAAAGCGAACTTGAGGCGTTTGCTGCGCAGCAAGACATAGCCATAACCAAGCGTCAGACTTTGCAGCCATTTGTGCACATTTTTAGTCATTTTGAATTGACCATTACCCCAGTGGTGGTGGACCTGGATAAGGTGCCTGATTGTGTCCATGAGCAACCTTTGGTTTGGTACGACCTGCAACAGCCTCCAGAAGTTGGCCTTGCTGCACCGACAAAAAAGTTGGTTAAAGTCTTAGCGGCAATAGGGTAAACTGATGTTATCAACTGGGTTGGCTGTAGTTCAGCCCATGAATTATTTAAAAGGTAGGTACTAATGGCTCGAACAGTATTTTGTCAAAAATTACAAAAGGAAGCGCCAGGGTTGGACTTTCAACTTTATCCGGGTGAAGTCGGTGAGCGTATTTTTAATAATATCTCTAAAGAAGCTTGGCAGCAGTGGCAGCAAAAGCAAACCATGCTTATCAACGAAAAACACCTGAACATGATGGACCCTGATCATCGCCAATTACTTGAAGAGCAAATGGTCGGGTTTTTGTTTGAAGGCAAAGACGTTGAAATTGAAGGCTACCGCCCACCAGAGCAGTAATACCAATCCGCATTAATACTTGCTCAATTTGAGGGAGCAAATTCGACGCTAACTGCGTTAAAAATTTCTTATTTAGAACAACTAAATAGCAAAATTTTCGCCTTGTTATCGACAGAATTTTCTTGCCTCAAATAGACCACTTAATTAAGCGAATTGGTATAAATTAAGTAATAAAAAAGGTCGCTATAGCGACCTTTTTTATTACTAGAAAAAGTATCAATAGTCGCGGTCGACTGAAATTTCAGCCAGAGCTATTAAGGCTTGTTTATAGTCAGACTGTGGTAGTACATCGAGTTGCGCAATGGCTTTTTTCGCCTCTTCTTGGGCTTTTGCCATGGTAAAATCAAGCGCTTTAGTGTCACTTAGGGTAGCTAAGATATCATCGATATATTCTAAACCATCGCCTTGTTTAATGGCTTTACGGATCTGCTCAGTTTGTGGTTGTGATGCTTTTTGCATTGCGTAAATAAGCGGTAATGTCGGTTTCCCTTCCGCCAAGTCATCACCGATGTTTTTGCCTAATAGCTCTGCATTGGCGCTGTAGTCCAAAATATCATCAACTAACTGAAACGCAGTACCGAGGTGCATACCATACAGCTTTAGTGCTTGCTTCACTTCTTCTGACTGTTCTAATACCACTGCTGGTAACAGGGTCGCCGCTTCAAATAATTTTGCCGTCTTGCTGTATATCACCTGCATATAGCTTTGCTCGGTGGTATCTGGGTCATTACAGTTCATTAACTGCAAAACTTCGCCTTCGGCAATCACATTGGTGGCATCGGCGAGTATGCCCATGACTTCCATGTTGCCCAGGCCGACCATCAACTGAAACGAGCGAGTATAGATAAAGTCTCCCACTAAGACGCTAGCGGCGTTGCCGAACTCCGCATTGGCGGTTGGCTCACCTCGGCGCAGTGCAGACTCATCGACGACATCATCGTGTAGCAAGGTTGCGGTATGAATAAACTCAATGATGGTTGCTAGGGTTATGTGTTTGTCACCCTCGTAACCTAGTGCACGTGCTGCAAGCAATGCTAGCATCGGGCGAATGCGCTTACCGCCACTATTGACTATGTATAAGCCCAGCTGTTTAACGAGTGCAACGTCAGATTGCATTTGCTGGTGTATGAGTTGGTTGACATCAAGCATATCTTGCTCAACCAATGTTTGGATAGTTTTTATATCCATCGTGCTCCGAGCCAATCTATTAACCGAGAATGAATAAACGCCGATGATTGTACTACAAAAAAAAGCCCGACTCGATATTTTGTCCGAGTTAAGGATAAAAAAGCAGTTTTATGCTGTTTTTTTGCCCTTTTGCAACCTTAAACTACGGTAAAAGGGTGAGGTTGTGCCTTTATTAGGTAGAATGGCTTTTTCCCTGCTGCTGGTGGTTATAGCGATATTAAGGTTGAAAAAAGAGCTTGGCTTTGACATTTTTTTGACTAAAATAGGAGAAAATATTTGATAGCCCTCATGCGAGCTAATTTTTATTCACTTTCTTCAAAAATACACTTGCGCGGTTGTGAGCATTAGCGTAAACTTCGCGCCCTATTGAAGAATATTAAGTTGCGTCGATTTGAGGGCGCACAGACGGAGTTAATTATGTACGCGGTTTTCCAAAGTGGTGGTAAACAGCACCGTGTGACTGAAGGTCAAACAATTCGTTTAGAAAAACTAAACGTTGAAACTGGTGCAGCAGTTGAATTTGATTCAGTACTTCTAATTGCTGATGGTGAAAAAATCGAGATCGGTGCACCGTTCGTAAACGGTGGCAAGGTAACAGCTGAGGTTGTTTCTCACGGTCGTGGCGAGAAAGTTAAGATTGTTAAGTTTAGACGTCGTAAGCATTCTCGTAAGCAGATGGGCCACCGTCAGTGGTTCACTGAAGTTAAAATCACTGGCATTAGCGCTTAATAATTTAGAGGTACAGAAAGATGGCACATAAGAAGGCAGCTGGTAGTACTCGTAACGGTCGCGATTCCGAAAGTAAACGCTTAGGTGTTAAACGTTTTGGTGGCGAATCAGTTCTTGCGGGTAACATCATCGTTCGTCAGCGTGGTACTAAGTTCCACGCAGGTACTAACGCAGGTATCGGTAAAGACCACACAATCTTCGCAAAAGCAGACGGTAAAGTTGTTTTTGAGCAGAAAGGTCCTTTAAACCGTAAATACGTTAGCATCGTTGCTGAGTAATCGGTATTAAATACTGAAAAACCCCGCTTAGGCGGGGTTTTTTGTTTTTAGCGTATAGAACATTAGCATAGCTCTACTCGCCTTGCTGCATTATCTATGATGTAGCTGCTATAATGGCGTAGTGAGTTTCAGACCGAGTTAAAGAGTTTAAATCATGAAGTTTGTCGATGAAGTAGAAATTAGAGCGGAAGCCGGAGACGGAGGCAGCGGTGTTGTCTCATTCCGCCGCGAAAAGTTTGTGCCAGATGGTGGTCCAGACGGTGGAGATGGCGGTGACGGTGGTAGTGTTTTCCTGCAAGCAGATGAAAACCTCAATACGCTGGTCGACTATCAATTTGAACGCTTTCACAAGGCTGAGCGTGGCACCAATGGTCAAGGCCGAAACTGTACCGGTAAAAAAGGTAAAGACTTAATCATCAAGGTACCTGTAGGTACTCGTGTTACCGATGTTGATACCGAAGAGAGTCTGGGTGATTTAACCAAGCATGAACAAAAGCTATTAGTCGCCAAAGGCGGCTTCCACGGCCTTGGTAATACCCGTTTCAAATCAAGCACCAACCGTGCGCCAAGACAAAAAACGCTGGGTACACCTGGGGAAGTTCGAAACCTCAGGTTGGAACTTATGCTATTGGCCGATGTCGGTCTACTTGGTCTGCCCAATGCTGGTAAATCGACCTTTATTCGCAGTGTGTCTGCCGCCAAACCTAAGGTTGCCGATTACCCTTTCACCACATTAATACCTAATCTTGGCGTAGTTCGTCCAAGTTCAGGTAAGTCGTTTGTGGTCGCCGATATTCCTGGTCTGATCGAAGGGGCGTCTGACGGTGCTGGTCTCGGTATCCGCTTTTTGAAGCACCTTGAGCGCTGTCGAGTGTTGCTGCATGTTATCGACGTAATGCCGATTGATGGCAGTGACCCGGTAGAAAACGGCTTCGCAATTATTAATGAGCTACATCAATATAGTCCGAAACTGGCTGATAAGCCGCGTTTCTTAGTGTTAAATAAAGTGGACTTATTAAGCGATGATGAGCGTGAAGAGGTGTGTGCTCGCATTGCTGAAGAGCTCGGTGTAGAAGAAAATATCTTTATGATTGCGGCTGCGAACAAGTTCAACACTGAAGAGCTTTGCTATGAGATTATGAAGTTACTCGATAGCATGCCAAAAGATAAGTTTGAAGAAGAGCAGCAACAAGAAGAAGTTGAATTCAAGTGGGACACTTATCACAGACACGCCACCAAGCATGATGACGATGATTGGGACGATGACTGGGACGAAGACGACTATGATGTTGAGGTCGTCTACGAACGTTAGCGAGAAATCAGTACAAAAAAGGCCAATGGAAATTGGCCTTTTTTGTTGCTCGCTTAAATTTATTCAGGTTTGCTAAGCAGTGATATACTGCGAGCAATGCAACGCAATACTGACCTTTACTCGATTGTGTATTGGTTTTAGAAGCAACGCATAATCATAAGGTTAATATAAAAATCAATACAAAGATATTAGAAAAGGTACATTGTGATAATTTCAATGATAGCTGCGATGGCGCACAATCGTGTCATCGGCAAAGACAACGATATGCCCTGGCATTTGCCTGCAGACTTACAACACTTTAAAAAGGTCACGCTCGGTAAACCGGTGTTGATGGGTAGAAAAACATTTGAATCTATTGGTAGGCCCTTACCGGGAAGGCGCAATATCGTCATATCAAGAAATAGCGACTATAATAAGGAAGGGATTGAGGTTGTTGGCTCAGTAGAGGCTGCTCTAGAGCTTGTTAGGGACAGTGACGAAGTTATGGTTATCGGTGGCGGTCATATTTATGAGCTATTCTTACCGTTTGCGGAACGACTGTATTTAACCTTTATCGACTTAGAAGTGGCTGGTGACACGCAATTTCCAGATTACTTAAGTCAAGGTCAGTGGCAGGAGGTTGCAACTGAAAGTAATGAGCCTGATGCAAAAAATAATCATAGTTATAAATTCGTAACACTCGACAAAAAACTATGAGTTTCTTGCTAACAATTGCTTAGGTTGCTAAAATATAGCCAGTTATGAGCTATACGAATAAAGTATTAAAGGGTCTGTGTAATGAAATTAACTACCGTGCTTCTATCAGCGTCTATTGCTGTTGCTTCACTTTCTTTTAGTAATTCTGCAGCGGCTAACGATCAGTTAGCTTTGTCACTGTGTGAGTATATCGCAGCAGATGATAAAAACCGCATCCGCAAAACGTTGAGAACAGCGCGTATTAAAATGCGTAATATTTATGATGGTATCCAATGTAATGGTAACAGCCTTTTACGCCATGCTATTGCAAGCAATGCTACAGACTCAGGTGAGTACATCGTTAAAAGTATTCCAAAAAGTGCGTTAGAAGATGGCAGTGATATTGCTTGGGCTGAGTCTAACGGCCACGGTGGCTCGCCACTGATCGCTATCATTAAAGACCGCGCAGGCCTATAATTCTTTAACTACTTGCTTATTAGCCGATATAGGAGAATAAGTAACTAGAATGCCCAAAGCCCTCATGTATGAGGGCTTTTTGCGTTTTACCACTGTGTTATACCAATCCGCATTAATACTTACTCAATTTGAGGGAGCAAATTCGACGCTAACTGTGTTACAAATTTCTCATTTAGAACAACTAAATAGCAAAATTTTCGCCTTGCCTATACGGATGTAGGTACCTCGGCGGTAGCAGGATGCGTGAGCGGAGTTATCGACAGAATTTTCTTGCCTCAAATAGACCACTTAATTAAGCGAATTGGTATTAATTCGCTAGCTGCCTTTTCTTTTTAGTGCTCAGATTGCGTTTACCGCTTGATAAAAATCAAGCCATTCTAAATTTTGTCATAAATTTCTGTTACGGCCTCTTGAGAAATTACCTATTCATGCCAATACTATTGTTAAGGGTAAACGCAAAAGAAGGATTGCATATGAAAATTAACCTTTCTGGTCACCATGTAGATGTAACCGATGCTGTTAAAGACCACGTTAACGAAAAGTTTGCCAAGATCGCTAACCACTTTCCATCGTTGTTATCCCTTGACATCATCATCAGCAAAGAACACAAACAATTTAATACTGAAATTACCACCAACTATGCAGGTAGTCGCATAGCGGTCAAAGGAGAAGATGACATCATGTATCCAGCTATTGCAAAAGCGGCTAAAAAGCTGGATGCGGCGTTGAAACACCGTAAAGGTCAACTTAAGGCCAATAAACATCAAAAACCGGTGAGCACCACGCCACCTATTGCCCATGAAATCATTCAAGAGATGGAGCTGAAATAGCCCCACTCAAACAAAAATAGCATAAGGCCCTTCTGGGCCTTTTTTGTTACACTCGCACTATCATGTAGCAGCTGGTCATTTTACTGTATGACAGATTACCAACAGATATTACAACAAGCATGTCAGTTCGTTAAGCCGCTTCTTAATAAAGGTAAGGTGGCTGATTATATTCCGGCCTTGGCTGAGCAGCCGCTGGAGCAATTCTCGGTGGCGCTACATACCGTTGATGGTGAAACCTTCAGCGCAGGTGATATCGATGCTCAGTTTACTATTCAGTCGGTTTCCAAAGTCATGACGCTGACTTTAGCGCTACAGCGCTACGGTGATGAGTTATGGCAAAGGGTAGGCAAAGAACCGTCGGGCACTGCATTTAACTCACTCACTCAGCTAGAGTTTGAAAATGGTATTCCCCGCAACCCTTTTATTAATGCTGGGGCAATAGTGACTTGCGACGCTTTGTATTCACGCCTCTCTGCTCCTATTCACACTATGCTAGAGAGCTACAGAGCAATGGCTGGCAATGATAAGCTTTGTATTAATAAAGTGGTTGCGCAGTCGGAGTATGATCACCGTTACCGCAATGCCGCAATGGCCTACTTGATGAAGTCGTTTGGTAACTTTGCCAATGAAGTAGATGATGTGCTGTGGTCTTATTTTAACTTTTGTGCCATTGAAATGACCACCACAGAGTTGGCTAAATCTTTTTCTTACCTTTCCAACCAGGGCTATTGTGAACACTCAGGTCAACAAGTGCTGAGTCATAAGCAAACCAAACAATTAAACTCGCTACTATTCACCAGTGGTTTGTACGACGCCGCTGGGGATTTTGGTTATCGTGTTGGTATGCCTGGAAAGTCTGGAGTGGGTGGCGCCATCATTGCTGTGGTTCCTAACCGTTTTACCATTTCTGTATGGTCTCCGGGGCTGGATAAGGTAGGGAACTCTTTAGCTGGTATTGCTGCGTTGGAATTTCTATCCGATAAGTTAGGTACGGCTATCTTCTAACGCCAGCCGTACCTATAAATCTTATTTTTCCCAGTACGATTGCTCTAATGAGTCTTCACGTTCTGGCAAACCACGTGATAAGCGCGGTGAGTGCTGTACTAATACCTCATAGCTGGCGCGGTTAGCGTATTTACTGATCTGTGCTAAAGAAGAGTAAGTAATGGCATTTTGCTCATGCTTAGCTGAGTTAGGCACGTTTAGTTTATGATATTCGTTGGCACAAATATCATGTAATACCGCCGCTAATGCACAATCTCCAGCACCATTGGTGTTTTTGATGATGTCGGGGCCGCCCATGTAAGGCGCGGTATGACTGTATGCTCGAATAGGGTTGTCACACTGAGCGCGTTTCATCGCCCGAGAAAACTCATAACGATTGAATTCAGGGATGGCGCCAGGCAGTAATGGGTATTCGGTGGCTCGTTTACAGCTGTCATCAACATAACCGGCCATAAATAACCCTTTGGCACCGGCAGTACAAATGACCAAATCAGCCCAATCAAGCGCTTTGTCAGCGGCAAGTAAAGGGTCGTTAAAACCGGTAATGGCTTCGCCTTCCTCTTCGTTCATGGCCAAAATGTCAACGTGTTTAGCGACAAAGTCAGCCCACCACTTAGGATCTTGTTCTATAAGAAACTTAGTGCCTAGAGTCAGCACCACAGGAACGCCCGCCTTGTTTGCATACTCAACGGCCTGCATGGTCGCTTGAGTCATGGTTTCTTCGCCATGTGTACGCATTAAATAGGCACTGATCACCAGAGCCGAGGAGTTTTCGATCAGTGTTTGGCAAATAGACTCAGGACGTAAATGATTCATCAGCCCGGCACTAATTGCAAAGGTGCGCTCACCACTATCATCAATTAAAGTGAAGCAGCGGCCAATAGGGCCATCAACCGGTTGCAGGTAATCGAGATCAACACGGCTAGAGGTGTTACACAAAAACTTGTAGGCATAGCTACCGATCTTGATGTTCTCACTCATGACACCTAGCAGTACCGAGCGGTCATCCGCTAATACCGAGTAATTGTGCATGGTGTTACCTATGGTACCGCCAGCAAATTCATAGTCGATCATGCCATCACGTTTTAGCCTGTCATAAAGGGCGTTGGTGACATCATTGTCTATCACTTGTGACATTCCGCGCTGTAAGTGAAACTCATCAAGGAAAGCTTGGTCTACTTTGGCTTCTATATCTACGACAATCTGGTCGATACCACAGATATAGCTCCTTTTTAGCCGATCATCAGCGTGTAACTGGTTAATAAGCGGATCTTTATCTTCCACCGGAAAATAGTGTTTATGCCTACGGCGTCCCGGAAATTTCATATTTTACCCGTGTGTTTTTGAGCTTACGAAATAAAAAAAGCGGCGAATTATAGCGTAAATTAGCCTAACTGAGCCACGGGAAATTTGCGAAATTTTGCAATAATTCCCGAAAAAGAGCGGATAACTTCCTTTAACTTGCTGACTTTACTTATAAAAAGTTGATTTTTCACTGGCTTAGTTTATTTAAGAATAGCAGTTCAAGCACTATAACTACGCTTTACTGTTATAATCTTGGCAAAATCGCTGCCAGTAATAGGGGATACAGTGGAGCAAAAAGACGATCAGTATTGGATGCAAAGGGCACTGGAGTATGCCGATAAGGCCGAGGCTGAAAATGAAGTGCCGGTTGGAGCGGTGGTGGTGAAAGACAATGCCATCATAGCGGCAGGGTGGAATCGTTCTATTACCTGTCATGACCCTTCTGCACATGCGGAAATGATGGCCATTCGAGAAGCCGGTAAAGTGCTAGAAAACTACCGTTTAATTGACTGTACGCTGTATGTGACCCTAGAACCTTGCCCTATGTGTGCAGGGTTATTGGTGCATAGCCGCTTAAAAAGAGTGGTGTTTGGCGCAGCGGATGCTAAAACGGGGGCAGCAGGCTCGGTGATGGACTTATTACAACATCCGCAACTAAATCATCAGCCAGAGGTAACATCCGGGGTGTTAGCACAGCAGTGTGGTGATAAGCTTTCTGCATTTTTTAAGCGGCGGCGACAAGAAATTAAAGCCGCGAAGTTAGCGGCTCGGCAAGCAAAGTAGCAAAGCCTATTATGGCTTTGCTACGGCGGCTCTGAACTCTCTTTGCTCTTCCATTTGGATCAAAGCAAAAATACGATGGCGTAACAACGTCTTACGATGTGCGTTTTTGAGTTTAATGCGACGACGGTTGGGGGAAGTAAACCGAGTATTGCGTTTAAATTGATGAGTTCGACGTCTTCTCAACATAGAACCTCCTGATGTGAGAGATTGTGCTGCATAGCGCGCAGCGTTTTATAGAATTATAGATACGCTACGCTAATGACAGATTTATGACCTTGGGAGAATTTTTTCAAGTCTTTTACAGTGTGTGTTGAAACCAAGTTTAGTTTTTTGAGGTTTCGATTACAGCTGTTTCAGGTGCAGGTAAGAGTGCGCCGTTTTCTTCTAACCAAACTAACGCATCGTAGTATCGACGAATGTTATCCACATAGGTCACCGCAACATCGCCACGGGCATATCCGTATCTTGTACTACGATAGTAACGCTTTTTAGTAAGCAGCGGAAGTCGTTTTTTCACGTCCGCCCAGCTGTTCGGATTGCCACCTTGTTGCTCTGTGATCGCGCGAGCATCACGGACATGTCCCCAGCCAACATTATAAGATGCTAATGCAAACCAAGTGCTGTCAGGTTGAGCGATATCTTCTGGCATACGGTCAAATAGAATGCGTAAATATTTCGCGCCGCCCGCGATATTTTGTTCTGCATGTAAGCGGTTGGTGACACCCACGCGTCTTGCCGTTGGCTGTGTCAGCATCATAATCCCGCGCACTCCTGTCGGCGATTTTGCCCGTGGGTCCCACATGGATTCTTGATAACTGACCGCTGCCAATAAACGCCAATCAATATTTTGCGCTTTGGAATAAGACTTAAACCATTTTAGGTATTTCGGCAAAGTGTCATGAACCGCTTCAACAAAAGCTAAGGTATTGACGTAGTTAAACTCTTCGATATGACCGAAGTATTTTTCTTCTAAGGTAGCGAGAAATTTATTGTTTTGCATTTTGGCGAAAAACGCCGGTAAAAGGGCGTACAGAGAATCGTCTTTTTCACTGCGCATCATCCAGGCCACATGCTCATCTTTAGTCACAGAGAATGCAATGCTCACGGTTGGGTGATAGCGACGGAATAGCGCCAAAGAATGCGAGTCGGTGATGGTGTAATCGAGGTCGCCATCAATGATCCCTTGCAGTAACTCTTCTTCGCCCTTATCCGATACGACTTGCCAAGTTAAATGGGGATGTTGTTGCCGCGCTTCTTGAAGCGCAATGACGTGGTTACTGTGAGCTAATACCGTAATCGGCGCGTCGATATCAGCAAAATCTCGTGGCCATTCTCGCCCTTGTTTATACACCAGTTTTTGACTGATCATGCGATAGGTAGGACCAAAGCGGTAATCCTCAGTGCGACTCGGGTGGAAACTTATTCCTGAAGCGACAATATCCAGATCGCCAGCATCGAGCCGGGCAAACATTTCATCTAGGCTGAAGTAAGGCACCATGTGCAACTCTACACCGAGCTCTGCTGCAAACTCACTGGCCAACTCATACTCGAATCCTTGTTCGCCGATTGGGCCTTGATAATAATTGCCTGGACCTGCCAACGTACCAACGCGAAGCTCGTTGTTTTGTTTCACTTGTTGTAATTGGTTTAATGGCGCTTTGTCGCACCCCAATAGGCCGATAACGACGAAGCTGACCAAGAAAATTCTTAGCATGTAGTTCACTCTTATTTGCGCCTAACCCCAACTTACCCTAGCAATAACATAATTGCAAAACCCGAAACTTGGCTAAAATCATCGAGCTGGATTGCGATTTTGATGATATTTTCGAGTTTTGACAAATTAGTGTTAAATCCGCGCGCTATTTCCACTATAATGTGCGCCCAAAGATATCGTTCAATCCTTAACCCCGGATGAAAATACCTATGCTAATCCTACGTGGTGCGCCTGCACTTTCTGATTTCAAAGTCCAAAAGATCCTTAAAACCTGCGCGGCAGCTGATTTACCTGTCTCTGGCGTGTATGCCGAATATATGCACTTTGCTGATGTGTCGGCGGCACTTTCTGAGACTGAACTGACTAAGTTAAATAGCCTATTAAAATATGGCCCAACCATCGCTGAGCATGAACCTGAGGGACAACTCATACTTGTCACTCCCCGTTTAGGCACCATTTCTCCATGGGCTTCTAAAGCCACAGACATTGCTAATAATTGTGGTCTAGATAAAGTTGAACGGGTAGAGCGTGGCATTGCCTATTATGTTGAGGGTGAGTTAAGTGCATCTCAACTGGAAGCCGTGGCGAAGTTACTGCACGACCGCATGACAGAGTCGGTGCATGGCAAGCTTGAAGATGCTGCGGGTTTGTTTCGTCATGAAACACCGCGGGCTATGTCATCGGTTGATATTTTGTCTGGTGGCCGCGAAGCACTGGCGCTGGCCAACATTGAGCAAGGCTTTGCTTTAGCCGATGACGAAATTGACTACTTGGTTGAGAGCTTTGAAAAGCTAGGTCGTAACCCCAACGACATCGAATTATTTATGTTTGCCCAAGCAAACTCTGAGCATTGTCGTCACAAAATCTTCAATGCCGATTGGACCATTGATGGGGTGCAGCAGCCTAAATCACTGTTTAAGATGATTAAAAACACCTACGAAAGCAACAGTGACAATGTCTTATCTGCCTATAAAGATAATGCTGCGGTGATGACAGGTTCGAAAGCAGGGCGCTTTTTCCCTAATAAAGACGGTGAATACACCTACCACGAGGAAGATATCCACATTCTAATGAAAGTGGAAACTCACAACCACCCAACTGCGATTGCGCCATTCTCTGGAGCCTCTACTGGCTCTGGTGGTGAAATTCGTGATGAAGGTGCAACCGGCCGTGGCTCTAAGCCGAAAGCGGGGTTAGTTGGGTTTACTGTATCAAACCTACGTATTCCTGGCTTTGAACAGCCATGGGAAAGCGATTTTGGCAAGCCTGGGCGTATTGTTAGTGCCCTAGATATCATGCTGGAAGGCCCGCTCGGTGGTGCTGCATTTAACAACGAATTTGGTCGTCCGAACCTACTTGGTTATTTCCGTACCTATGAAGAGCAAGTAGATAGTCACAACGGCCTAGAAGTTCGCGGTTATCATAAGCCGATTATGATCGCTGGTGGTTTAGGTAATATTCGTGAAGATCACGTGCAAAAAGGCTCCATTCCTGTGGGCGCGAAACTGATTGCCTTAGGCGGTCCGGCGATGAACATTGGACTTGGCGGTGGCGCGGCATCATCAATGGCCTCGGGGCAATCAAATGAAGACCTGGATTTTGCTTCAGTACAACGCGAAAATCCAGAAATGGAACGTCGTTGCCAAGAAGTCATCGATAAATGTTGGCAGCTAGGTGATGATAACCCTATTGCCTTTATCCATGATGTCGGTGCTGGTGGTTTGTCTAATGCTTTCCCTGAGTTGGTGGATGACGGTGGCCGTGGCGGTAACTTTGAGCTGCGTAATATTCCGAATGACGAGCCAGGCATGGCCCCTCATGAGATCTGGTGTAACGAATCACAAGAACGCTATGTGCTAGCCGTAGCTGCAGAAGACTTTGCTCGTTTCGAGGCAATTTGTAAACGGGAACGCGCACAATACGCCGTTATTGGAGAAGCCACAGAAGATCGCCACTTAAGAGTGTCGGATAATCACTTCGAAAACAATCCAGTCGATTTACCATTGGATGTGTTGCTCGGTAAGCCACCGAAAATGCACCGTGATGTGAGTTCAAAGCGTGCCACTGGAAAGGCGCTCACTACCAGCGAAATTAAAGTGGAAGAAGCGGCAAAACGACTATTGCGTTTACCTGCGATTGCTGAAAAAACCTTCCTTATCACCATTGGCGATAGAAGTGTTACCGGTTTGGTTGCCCGCGACCAAATGGTTGGTCCTTGGCAGGTGCCGGTGGCAAACTGTGCCGTGACTGCCGCCACTTACGATACCTATCATGGTGAAGCGATGTCGATGGGTGAGCGCACCCCAGCGGCACTATTAAACTACGGTGCCTCGGCACGTTTGGCTGTGGCTGAAGCACTTACTAATATCGCTGGCGCGAACATTGGTAGTTTGAATAACATTAAGTTGTCGGCAAACTGGATGGCCGCTGCGGGTCACCCAGGTGAAGATGCCGGTCTTTATGAAGCCGTTAAAGCCGTAGGTGAAGAGTTATGCCCTGCATTAGGCTTAACCATTCCTGTGGGTAAAGACTCTATGTCGATGAAAACCCAGTGGCAAGAAAATGGCGAAGACAAGTCTGTCACTGCGCCTTTATCTTTGATCATTACTGCCTTTGGCCGTGTGGAAGATGTTCGTAAGACAGTGACACCACAGCTACGCAGCGATAAAGGCGAAACCAGCTTAGTGTTACTTGACCTCGGGGCGGGGCAAAATCGTCTAGGTGCCTCAAGCTTAGCCCAAGTGTACAAGCAACTGGGTGATAAAACCCCAGACGTGGATAGCCCTGAACTACTAAAAGGCTTCTATAACGCCATGCAGGCGCTAGTGGAGTCAGGTAAGGTGATTGCCTATCACGACCGCTCTGACGGTGGTCTATTCACCACGGCAGCGGAAATGGCATTTGCAGGCCATACCGGTGTGACAATTGAGCTAGACTCACTATCAGGTTCGGATTTAGAAGTGTTATTCAATGAAGAGCTTGGTGCCGTATTGCAAGTCAGCAACGACGATCTTGCTGAAGTTGAGGCGGTGTTTGCTGAGCACGGTATTGCGGATATAGCACACCGTATTGGTACGCTTAACAGCGAAGATAAAATTATCTTCAATCGTAATGGCAGCACAGTACTCGCTAATAGCCGCACTGAATTGCGTACGATTTGGGCTGAAACGACTTACCAAATGCAGGCGCTGCGCGATAACCCAGATTGTGCTAAGCAAGAGTTTGATGCCAAGTTTGATGAAAAAGATCCTGGTCTAAACGTTGATTTGAGCTTTGATATCAACGAAGACATCGCAGCGCCATACATTGCCAAAGGGGTTAAGCCTCAGGTGGCTATTTTACGTGAGCAAGGGGTGAACTCTCACCTAGAAATGGCTGCGGCGTTTAACCGCGCTGGTTTTGCTGCCATTGATGTGCATATGAGTGATATCCTAGAAGGGCGTTTAACACTAGAGCAGTTCAAGGGCCTTGTGGCCTGTGGTGGCTTCTCCTATGGTGACGTATTAGGCGCCGGTGAAGGCTGGGCTAAGTCAGTGCTGTTCCACGACCAAGCTCGTCAGCAATTCCAGGGCTTTTTTGAACGTCAAGACACCTTCAGCTTAGGTGTTTGTAATGGCTGCCAGATGCTTTCGACTTTGAAAGAGCTGATCCCGGGTACCGAGCATTGGCCACGTTTTGTTACCAATAAGTCAGAACGTTTCGAAGCTCGCTTTAGCTTAGTAGAAGTACAGCAAAGCCCTTCTATTTTCTTTGAAGGAATGGCAGGCTCACGGATGCCAATTGCGGTTTCACATGGTGAAGGTCATGCTGAATTTAGCAGTGAAGCGGCAGTACAAAATGCCCTGAACTCAGGTGCCGTGGCGGTTAAGTTTGTCGATAACTATGGTAATCCGACAACCCAATACCCAGCCAACCCGAATGGCTCGCCTGCGGGGATCACCGGTATGACTTCTACGGATGGTCGTGCAACTGTGATGATGCCACACCCTGAGCGAGTTTTCCGTGCTGTTGCTAACTCTTGGCACCCTGATGAGTGGCAAGAAGACAGCCCATGGATGCGTATGTTCCGCAATGCTCGCAAGCTAGTCGGATAACATAAGCGTAACCACTAAAGCTTTGAGAGGCCACCTAACACTAGGTGGCCTTTTTGTTGCTGGCGGCTCAGTGATGCAAGTTGTTGGGTCATCAGGTACACTGAGGAGGGAAACATACCAATCCGCATTAATACTTACTCCCGCACATGGCTTACTTCATTAGGCGCGTTGGTATAACGACGGAGAAAGGATAATATGAAAAAGTGGCTCGGTGCCTTATTGACTGTGCTGGTGTTGATGTTCATTGTATACATTGCACGAGTGCCGCTGACAATCGCGGTTGTGGAGCGCCTGTTTGCCACGGATGACCTTGAAATGACTTGCCTAGATTGGCATATAAGTGACATCGACAAGATCACCGCCCCTGAAGTGTGCATTACAAGCCCTCAAGTATCAGCACGGCTGTCTGATGTAAAGTTGTCTTGGCAAGCCATCGACATCGAAGCCATGACGCTGGCTATTCAATCAGCTAATAATTCAGCCGCCACACCTCCCCAAGCGCTATCATTACCGCTTGATGTTACCCGGCCGCTGCTATCTATAAATTCACTCAGTGTTACCGCAGAACCATTGCCTGCGCCAATTACCGTGGCAGTCGAGGAAGTCGCAGCGAATCAATTTCGCTTGCAGGGCGATGTGCATGCAGAAATCACACTCAGCACCAACGCCATTGACGCCGAGATAGATCTCAGTAGTGAAGCGATTCAAAAGCAGTTGCCAAGTGCCATTAGCCAATTAAGTGGTCAGTTAAACACGACTTATCGTGACGCCCAGCTAGTGGCCAAAGTTACGCCTACTATTTATGCCCAGTTGGCATTACCTCATTGTCGTATTAATGCGTCTTATCAAGGGCAAATTAGCGCTCAATATCACCTTAAACAGCAGCGCGGGGAAGTAAGTTGGCAAGCGCCCATTGAATTACTCCCTGAAAATAATTGCAGTAGTGAACTTGCTTGGCTAGGTGATGTAAGTGGGAGTTTTCAACTCACCGCCGCTCAGGGACTCAGTATCGAGAAACAATTGCTAATGGCACCCTTGCTAGAGCTGCAAAGTGAAACCAGAGATTTTCAGTTAAAGGCAAAGAGCAGCGCTGTTGACCTAGGAACTGCCTCAGTCAGCAGTGAGGTGATGCTAGAGCTGCAAAGTAGCCAGCTAGGTGCACACCAGATGTCGGCGCAGCTTAAGTGGCAAGCCAATGACCTTGAGGTGCAAGGGGATTGGCATTATCAGCAGGATAAGCTGCGCTTGGCCAAGCAATTTAATGCCACAGAGGTAGCGGCCCATAGTCAATTTAGTGTGCAAGGCGATCCGCGCAAGCGGTTAACGCTGGAGGCTGACACTCAACTCTCCTCGCAAAAAATGGCGCTGGCAGACAAAGTAGCAAAAGAGCTATCGACGACGCTGTCGTTGCAAACTGAGGTTGATATCGCTCGTGTAGGTAATGGTCTGAGGTTACACCGTGTACTGCCCGAGGGGATCCATTTTAAAGCTGAAATTGACTCACAAGCATCAGCGCTGATGACTTCTGATATCAATGCTGGCGACAATACTATCAACGCGACCTTAACCCTGGCTCCAAACCAAGACTTTATCATCGATTTAGCCCTTGGCAGTGAGCATATCGATTGGCAAAACACACAAGTGAAGGGGCTACAACAGCAACTGCATTGGAGTGGCAATTTAGCCCCTGGAGAAATTTTCTCATCGTTTACTGGCAACACTGAGATTGCTGCAATTAGCCAATCTGACATCACGGCCAAACGCATTGCGATAGCAACAACTGGCAAGCAAAATCGCGGCGTGGTGGCCGAGCATGCCGTCACCATAGATGGCATCGAACTTTGGCTAGAGCAGCAGTATTCCTCTTCACAGCACTTAGTAAAGTTGCAGCTACCGCTGCAGTCCTTAACTAAACTGCAGCCCTACATCACACCCAGGTTACCTGATGCGCAAGTGACTAAGGGCGAATTTTCATTACAGTTGCAGGGAGATTTGCATGTTGGTGTGTTTGACTTTAATGCCAATGTTCAAGGGGCCGAAATATTAGCCAATGAGCAGTTACTGCGTGATGGCCAGCTTAGCAGCCAAGGCCGGTTTAGTTCAGCGGCAATTCAACTGCAGCCTAGCACACTGAATATTGCTGAAATCAGAAGTGGAGTGGTGTTGGAAAACATTCACGCAGAATTAAGCAGTGAAAACAACCAGCCAAGGCTACGAAATATAGGTGCCGACATATTTGCCGGTACGCTAAACATTGATGAGCTTAAGTTATCAGAGCAGCCACAGCGCTTTAATGTTACGCTCGACAAGCTTAGCTTAGGCTTACTGGCCGAGGCTGGCCGAGATGCTGGTGTCGAACTGCAAGGATTAATTTCGGGAGAGCTGGCTGTGCAGGCATCCGATGCTGGAATAGAAATAACCGCAGGCGAGGTTCGCAACGTTGGTGGGGGCTTACTAAAAGTGCAAGAAAATGCCTCGATTAATGCACTGAAACAACAGCAACCGAGTTTAAAAACCGTAATTACTGTTCTGGATGAACTCACTATAGAGCAGTTAAACAGTGGCGTGACCTTAGGGGCAGATGGTTGGCTCGACTTAGATGTCAAAATTGCTGGCATTAATAAACGCCAACAACAACCGGTCAACTTCAACTATACACACTCTGAAAATGTGTTTACCTTATTACGAGCCTTACGGCTAAGTGACGAAATTACTCGCGAAGTAGAAAAGGCGCTAAATAAAGAGGAGCGTTAGACGATGAAATGGATGCTGATAGTAACGGCATTGCTGATTTTCAGTGGATGCACACACAAGGTTCAGGTTGAAACCAAAGAGCCGATTACCATTAATCTCAATGTCAAAGTGGATCATGAGATCCGAGTAAAAGTGGATAAAGAGCTGGATGATCTATTCAGTGAAGAAAGTGAGTTATTCTAAGGAGGACTTATGCAGCTTAAATCATTAATGAGTTTACTTGCTGGTGTCGCAATGAGTTTTGCGGCTTTAGCTATGTCATTAGACAGTGCCAAATCACAAGGTTTGGTGGGTGAGACGATGTCGGGTTATTTGGGCGTTGTCAAAGCCAGCCCTGAAGTGCAGCAGTTGGTTGATGAGGTCAATGCTAAACGCAAAGAAAAGTACCAGCAACTGGCTAAGCAAAATGGCATTACTTTGGCTCAGGTCGAGGCATTAGCTGCGAAAAAGGCTTACACCAAAACCCAGGCGGGCCACTACATTCAAGTGAACGGTCGCTGGGTTAAGAAATAACACGCAGTGACTATTTAATCGCTGGGGTGGCACTGTTTTAATAAGTGCTGCCAAAAAGCTTCGCCTTTTCTGCGCGCAAGGCGAATGTTGTTGTCGGGAATACTCTCAGGGTCGTCGTACTCAGCTAACGCTTCAGCCATACTGGCTTCACGAATAAGGTGCAGCGCAGGGTAGGGAGCACGATTGGTGTAGTTTGCTGGATCATTGTCATCGCTGTCGGCAAACACGTAGTCGGGATGGAAGTTGGCGATTTGGTAAGTGCCTTCAAAGCCTTGAGCAACCAGCAGGGCATTGGCTAAATCAACCAAGTCTAAAAATTCCGCAAAGTCTTTAAAGCCTTCAGCAAAAACCACCAAGGTGGTTTCCCGTTCAGGGTTATTGTCGAGCTCGCTGCATTGTGAAAGCAGCTCTAATACGGCATCTTCATGACTGTGGGTAGCTGAAATATGATAATACACACTGTGGTTTTCTACTTCTTGCCGTGCAAATGGGCAAAAGTTATATTTTACAATAACCTGGCTTACCCAGTTGCGCATGGCTTGTTCAATTTGTTGCATGGCTTACTCCAAATTACCTTGTATCAGCTGTACCGTTTTGGCAATGGCACCGGTGTTTTTTTGTAGCACCTGAGCGGCATTGTTGCCAAGTTCAGCACTTTGCTCTGGGCTGCTCAAGAGTGTCATTAACTGCTCACCTAGTTGCTGTTCATCCGCTACGATTAGAGCACCACGTTGGGCAATTAATTGTGGGTATATATGGGCAAAATTATAGGTATGGGGTCCGCTGATAATGGCTTTACTATGGGCCGCGGCTTCAAGGGGGTTATGGCCACCGCGGGGGATCAAACTGCCACCAATAAAGGCAACGTCAGCACAACCAAACAACCATTTTAATTCCCCCAGGGTATCTGCTAGTAGTACCTCAGTGGCGGCGTTAATGTCTTGTTGGCTGCGGCGAGTAAAGCTTAGCCCTTGCTCTTCTAGCAGCTCAGCAACCGCTGAAAATTGCTCTGGGTGGCGAGGGGCAATAATTAATAACGCATCCGGATGATGCTTTTGTAACGCTTGATGTGCGGCTATGACTTGTTCATGCTCACCTGGGTGAGTGGAGCCGGCAAGCCAAACTGGGCGTGGCTGCAACTGCTGGCGCAACTGCTGTGCGCGTTTAACGTCATTGTCAGCCAAGCTAATATCAAACTTCACCGAGCCGGTGATAGCGAGTTTTGTTTTTGCTAAGCCAAGAGCGATAAAACGCTCGCCATCGCTTTGATCATGGGCGGCCAATAAATCGATGTTGTCCATTAGCTGACGGCTTAAACCTGAGAAGCGCTTATACCCTTGAAATGAGTTGTGCGAGAGTCGCGCATTAACAACCATAATGCGGCTATTTTGCTGCTTGGCATAGTGAAATAGATTGGGCCAAAGCTCTGTTTCCATTACGATCACGGCTTTGGGCTGCAACCGAGTTAAAAAGCGGCGCATGGCAAAGGCAAAGTCGATAGGCAAATAACACACCTGAATATCAACATCATTAGCAAAAGCCTTATTGATCTCGGCGCGCCCGGTTGGGGTATTACAACTAATGATAATGGCTTGGTTATCTTGCTTTAATGCTTTGATTAATGGGGTGGCTGCTAACACTTCACCTACTGAGGCACAATGGATAACAAGGCCATGCTGTGGCAGGTGACTGAGGCCAAAGCCGAGACGCTGAGAAAAGTAACGGCGATAACCTGGGTTCTTGTTACCACGCAGTACATAGAGGTAACCCAGCAGCAGTGGAGCTAACAAAAGGAGTAATAATGAATAAAAAAAGCGTGCCATGGTTTTGCTTTGAACCTGAAAAGCCGTATTTTACCTTGAACAAGTGATAAAATGGAACCTCAAGACAATTTTACACAGTTGAAAAGGTGCCGAGCGGTCCTGTGTTTGGTAGTATCTCAGGCATAAAAAGTAATGGAATGACAAGATGAAATTAGTTCGTACGTTGGCCGCTGTTGGCCTATTGGTTTCAGGCTTTGCTGTGGCAAGTCCAACGGCTTACTTAGCCATTGGCAAAGATCCGTTATTAGAATACCAAATTGATAAAATGTTCGCCTTAACGGTGGGCACGCCTATGGCAAAACCCTACCGTATCAGTGTGGTAAAAAGGCACTTAGACAAGGTAAAAAGCATTGATGGTGAGCTGCATCGCAGTATCACAGATGGCATAGCGCCATACTTACAAGCAGACGCTATCACTCAGCGCTCCATAACTCTGCGGCTCGATTCTGGGGAGTCACAGCAACTTGCCAATGACCGCGGCAATAGCAGTAGTGAGTATGCTCAATTAGGCCTCGCTGGGGTATATCGTGGTAGCGATGCCAGTATTTTCCAACTTGGGGCTGAATATCGCGCAGACAGCAATAAACTCGTTGCCTATAATACTTTTTATGGCCTTTCCTATGGTAATTTGCAGCTCAATTTAGGCTACAAAGAACACTGGTTTTCACCTTTTAAACACTCTGCACAAGTGTTTTCAACTAATGCCAAGCCGTCTTTGTCTGCGTCTTTGGGGCTGGTTATTCCAATTCCAAATTGGTGGAACTTTGACTTTGAATTGTTCTATTCAGAATTAGAGCACGTCAATGACGGCATCAAGTATCAAGGCACCTTACACGATGGTACGCCGAAACTTGCCGGTACCCATTTTAGCGTGGAACCTATCCAAGGCTGGAAAATAGGCATCAATCGCGTGATGCAATTTGGTGGTGGGCCACGCAAAGTCGATTTTAAAGATGTGGTTAAGGCCTACTTTGATCCTGTGGGTAATGACAATAAAACCGGGTCTTTAGGTCAAGATGACGAGCTGGGGGATCAATGGGCTTCCATCACTTCGAGCTTTACCACGGACTGGGGCATGCCGGCACAGTGGTATCTTGAATATGGCGGCGAGGATACCAATAACCATAAGAACTACTTATTTGGTAATACGGTGGTGAATCTGGGCGTTTATCTGCCCAAATTGAGCCATAACACGACCTTGCGCTATGAGTTCACCGATATGGAGAGCTTGTGGTACGTCAATGAGATCTATGAAACACGAGGCAATACCATTGGCGGCTTTGGCGTTGGCCACTTTGCTGCCAATCAGCGCCAGTTTGATGATGGCGCACCATCGCAAATTCACGTACTAGAAGGGACGTACCAAAGCACACCTAGGTCGTTGTGGCGGGCGAAAATATCGCTGGTTGATAATGACAGCAACTATTTGAATGAGTTAGGTGAACTGGGTGCAGAGTATGAGCGCGGCTATGAACTAGAACTGGCGCACATCGGCGAGTTTTACCAAAAACAAGTAGAGAGCAAATTAACCTTAGGTAAAGATGTCTTTGGGGAAAATTACACATGGTTGTCAGTGCATGTATACTGGTAACAACGCGGGAAGAGCATAAACAGTTTAGGAATTCTTATGTCATTGAATGAAAAAGTAGCCCAGAGCTACTTGTCGAGTTTACAACGCCATGTCGATGTCTTTGAAACGATGGCGAATTATCATCAAGAGTGTGTGGAGTTGCTAGAGGCATGTCAAAGCACTCTCACTGCTGGTGGTAAAGTAATTTGGTTTGGAAACGGCGGCAGTGCTGCCGATGCTCAGCACCTCGCAGCTGAATTTGTGGTGCGTTACAAGTTAGAGCGTGGGCCACTGGCGTCCATTGCCTTAACCACAGACACCTCGATTCTAACCGCACACAGCAATGACTATCACTTTGACAGCGTTTTCGAACGTCAAGTGCAGGCTTTATGTAAACCTGAAGATATGGTGATTGGTTTAACTACCTCTGGTAGCAGTGAGAATATTAACTTGGCCCTTAAGGCGGCGAATGATATTGGTGCCTACACGGTTGCTTTAACGGGCCGTGACGGTGGCAAAGTCAAAGACATTGCCAAATTACCTATTATTATTGCTAACGATGAAACCGCCCGCATCCAAGAAGCCCATATGTTCATCGGTCACTGGCTCTGTGAAGCCGTTGATATGCTGGTTGAGGCGGAGCAAAACGCATGAACCTGAACGCGCTACAACAGCTAAATCAAGCAAAAGTCCTAGTGGTGGGAGATGTCATGCTCGATAGATACTGGCATGGCGATACTCAGCGGATCTCGCCAGAGGCTCCGGTGCCTGTGGTCAAGGTCAGTGCACTGGAAGACAAGGCCGGTGGCGCTGCTAACGTCGCTAAAAACATCGCCCATTTAGATGGCAAGGTCGGGCTGCTGGGATTAATTGGCGAAGACGACAATGGCAAAAACTTAGAGGCAATATTAAGTAAAGAAAATATCACCTCAAGCTTAGTGAACGTAGTTGAGCTGCCCACTATTGCAAAAATGCGCGTGATCAGCCGCCATCAACAAATGGTCAGGTTAGACCTCGAAGAGCCGTTTGGCCGCTCGCATAGCCAATTACTATTGCAGCGCTTAAAACAGGAAGTGGACAACTACGACTTTGTGTTGTTCAGCGATTACAATAAGGGCGCGTTAAGCGCCATCAGTGAGATGATTGAGGTGGCCAAAGCGGCGGGTAAAACCGTGCTCATTGACCCCAAAAATAGCGACTTAAGCTGCTACCGAGGTGCGGATTATATTACCCCAAACCTCAATGAATTCCGCTTGGCTGGGGGAGATGACAGCAGTGAAGAAGCGCTAACAAGCAGTGCCCGCAAGCTGTTACAGCAAGCTGGTATCGGCGCCATGTTACTCACACGCTCAGAGCAAGGGATGTCATTGATAACCGCCACAGAAAAGCATGACTTTGCTGCGCAAGTGCAAGAAGTCAGCGATGTCACCGGCGCTGGAGATACCGTCATTGCGACACTCACGACCATGCTAGCCGCTGGCATGGTGCCTAAAGAGGCGGTTGAGATAGCCAATATTGCTGCCGGTATTGCCGTAAGCAAGCTTGGCGCAGCCACGGTTTCTCCAGAGGAATTAAGCCGTAAATTGGGGCAATACCTTCGCGAAACGGGCGAACATTACCAAACCCCATTTGAGGAAGTGTTAAAGCACATCTCATTTGCCAAACAAAACGGTGAAACCATCGTATTTACCAATGGCTGCTTTGATATTTTGCACGCCGGACACGTCCGTTATTTAGCCCAAGCTAAAGCCATGGGAGACCGATTAGTGGTGGGGCTTAATAATGACGAGTCCATTGCGCGCTTAAAAGGTCCTGAGCGACCGATTAACTCACTCACAGAGCGTGCCATGGTGCTATCAGCGCTGGCCTCTGTGGACTGGGTGATCCCATTTGGTGCGCTAGAAGAAAATGACACCCCAGCCAAATTAATTGAGATGGTAAGCCCAGACATTTTGGTTAAGGGAGGAGATTATAAAGTCTCTGAAATCGCTGGCGCTGAGCATGTTCTCAACCTCGGTGGTAAGGTGGAAGTGTTGCCCTTTTTAGATGGCTGCTCAACATCGAATGTGATCGCCAAAGCGCGGTTACAAAAAGATTGATACCACTAACGCGCTGCCAGGTAGGTCTGTTTTAGGGCCTGCCATTGCTTATCATCAAAATGAAAGGCTGGCCACTTGCCAGCCTCTTTATTGAACGAACGCTCCAACCTTGCCAAATTATCGTCTTGCCAAGCGCGCTCCGGGGGGATTAATTTACCCTTATCAAAATCAATCAAATAGACCTTACCATCTTCTGCAAACAAGATATTATTGATATTTAAATCATCATGATAGGCGCCGTGGCGGTGAAACTGCGCGATGCAGTTGGCAATGCTGTCGAGCTCTTCTGCCGTGAGCTGGCGCTGGCGTAAAATTTCACAGACACTGGTGGCACCTGGTATGGCGGCGGTGAGAATATCGGCGCGATAGACACAGCCAAAGGTGGTGATTTGCGCCGCCAGAGGGGTTGGCACCGGAAGGTTATGCCCTTGCAGTTGTTCCAACAAGGCAAACTCTTGATATACCCGGGTGCGTTCAACGCCAAGGTATAAATACTGATCTTTCAGTATTTTGCCAATTAAGCCGCCACGATAGTAGTGTTTAAGCACGGCAATGTGCTGGTTAAAGCGGACAAACCAAGCGGTTGCGCGGCCTTGTTTACTGTCTACTACGGCGTTATTACGCTGCCAATACTGCGGCGAAAAATACTCTGAAGTGATCTGGTAATTCGCCTGATCTGGTAACAGCAAAAAGCCACTGGGCTGTTTAATGATTTCCACTTTAAAAGCACTCAAAAAAAGACATGGCCGTCATTCTAGCGATTTTTACTCAGCAGTGAAACTTGCAAACTGGATTGATTAATTTAAGATCAAGCGCTTGTTGTTATTCATAAGAGCATTTGTTGTGCCACAAGCCATTCGTTCTATTTGTATTCTTCGGCTCTCCGCCATTGGCGATGTTTGTCATGCCGTTTCTGCGGTACAGGCCATTCAGCGTGCCCACCCACAAGCTAAAATCACTTGGGTAATAGGCAAAGTAGAGGCCATGCTGTTAGCGGATCTGCCCGGTGTGGAGTTGGTGGTATTTGATAAAAAGCAGGGTAAAGCCGCCTTTAAGGCACTAAAAGCCAAGTTTAAAGGGCAGCAGTTTGATGTTTTGCTGCACATGCAGGTGGCCTTGCGAGCAAACCTAGTGGCTCGAATGATCCCTGCGAAGAGAAAAATAGGTTTCGATAAAAGCCGCTCGAAAGAGCTTCACAGCCTGTTTATAAATGACCGTATAGCAAAGCAGGAGTCGCCTCATGTGCTGGAAGGGTTTCAACACTTTGCTCGAGCAATTGGCGCGGAATGTGGCGAGCCCAGTTGGCAGATGCCGGTAACAGAGCAGCATCAGCAGCAGGCCAGAGCGCTACTTCCAGAAGGCAAAGTATTTGTTATTTCTCCTGCCGCCAGTAAAGCTGAGCGTAACTGGTTGCCGGAGCGCTATGCCGCCCTTGCCGATCATGCCAGTGACCAAGGCTTTCAAGTGGTGATCACCGGAGGGCCAACGGCGCTTGAACAAGAGCTGGCCGCAGCAATCTGCCAGCATGCGCAAAGTGAGTTACTCAACTTAGTGGGCAAAACCGATTTAAAAACCTTGCTCTGCGTACTACAACAAGCACAACTAGTACTGGCGCCTGATACTGGGCCTGCGCATATGGCAGTGACAGTAGGTACACCGGTGATTGGTCTGTATGCCCATTCTAACCCAGCGCGCACAGGGCCGTATTTATTTCAGCAGTATGTGGTCGAGGTGTATCATAGCAACCTGCTAGCACAAAAAGGCAAAACGGCTGCCCAATTGCCTTGGGGAACCCGGGTTAAAGGCGCCGATCTGATGGCGCAAATCGACGTTGATGAGGTGATTGCTATGTTTAATCGAGTGGTAAAAGAGCAGGGGATAACAAACCATGAATAAAGCACTGTTTCTTGACCGTGATGGCGTGATCAATGTCGACCATGCCTATGTTCACAAGGTTGAAGACTTTGAATTTATCGAGGGCGTGTTTACCGCGTGCCAAGCATTTGTTGCCGCAGGTTATAAGATTATTGTGGTGACTAACCAGTCGGGGATTGGTCGGGGTTACTACGATGAGCAACAGTTCCATGCCCTCAGTGACTGGATGTGTCAGCAGTTTTCCGCTCATGGGATTGATATCTCAGGTGTTTATTTTTGCCCGCATCACCCCGAAAAAGCCGTTGCGCCATATAAGGTTGACTGTGATTGTCGTAAACCTGAGCCGGGTATGTTACTGCAGGCCATCGCTGAACATAATATCGATCCTACACACAGCGTGATGGTGGGCGACAAACTATCAGATATTGCCGCGGCACGGGCCGCGGCAATAAACACCACTGTACTGGTTAAATCAGGACAAAGCGTTAATGCCAAGGAGCATGATTTGGCTGATTTTGTCTGTGATTCAATACAGCAGGTGCCAAACTGTATTTTAACAAGTGCAGGTTAATGCGGGGGGCAGTCATCGCAAATCGTGCATTTATTGTCTGAACCTTTTAAAATACCCCTATCTTTTATGTGCAGGGGGGTCACCTTGCGCATGCTAATTTTCTTGTAACACCTTGGTGTTCAAGCGTTAACTACTGGCAAAGTCGCAACTGCGGCACTTGCCACCGTGCAAAAATGGAGACTCCAGATGAGAGCATCGGCCTTTTACAGCCAGCTTCAGCAGCAGATTGAACAAGTCAAAGCTGAAGGATTGTATAAAAAAGAACGCGTCATTACTTCTCAGCAACAGGCTGAGATCGCAGTTTCATCAGGCGAGAGCGTCATTAACTTTTGTGCTAATAATTATCTCGGTTTAGCTAACCACCCAGAATTAATTAAAGCAGCGCAAACGGGTCTTGAGGAGCATGGCTTTGGTGTTGCTTCAGTGCGTTTTATCTGTGGCACGCAAGATATTCATAAAACCCTAGAAGCGAAAATCAGCGAGTTTTTACAAACCGAAGATACCATTTTGTATTCTTCTTGCTTTGATGCCAATGCCGGCCTATTTGAAACCATTTTGGGCCCGGAAGATGCCATTATTTCCGATTCATTAAATCACGCTTCGATTATCGATGGTGTTCGTCTGTGTAAAGCCAAGCGTTTCCGTTATGCCAATAACGACATGGCGGATCTAGAGCAGCAGCTTATTGCTGCCGATGAAGCTGGTGCGAAAACCAAGCTAATTGCCACTGATGGCGTTTTCTCAATGGACGGTGTTATTTGTAACTTAGCGGCACTGTGTGACTTGGCCGATAAGTACGATGCTTTGGTAATGGTTGATGACTCTCACGCGGTTGGTTTTGTCGGTGAAAATGGTCGTGGCACGCCAGAATACTGCGGCGTATTAGATCGCGTTGATATTATCACGGGGACTTTAGGTAAAGCACTTGGTGGGGCATCGGGTGGCTATACTTCAGGCAAAAAAGAAATTGTCGAGTGGTTACGTCAACGTTCGCGTCCTTACCTATTTTCCAACTCACTGGCACCTTCTATTGTAACCGCATCCATCAAGGTGTTGGATATGATGAAAGAAGGTGATGAATTACGTGCTAAGCTTTGGCATAACGCCGCGTATTTCCGTGAGCAAATGGAAGCGGCTGGTTTTACCTGTGCAGGTAAAGATCATGCCATTATTCCGGTGATGTTAGGAGATGCCAAAGTGGCTTCAGAAATGGCAGACAGGCTGTTGGCTGAAGGTATTTACGTGATTGGCTTCTCGTATCCGGTTGTGCCTAAAGGTCAGGCGCGGATCCGTACGCAAATTTCAGCGGCTCATACCACCGAGCAGCTTGATAAAGCAATCGCAGCCTTCATTCGAATTGGTAAAGATTTAGGCGTAATTTAATCACCAATGTCACCGGCTTCTTGCCGGTGCAGCTAATGAGCGAACACTATGAAAGCATTATCCAAGTTGAAAGCCGAAGAAGGAATTTGGATGGCAGATGTGCCAAAACCGGAAGTTGGGCACAATGATCTATTAATTAAAATCCGCAAAACAGCAATTTGTGGTACCGATGTGCATATTTATAAATGGGATGAGTGGGCACAAAACACCATTCCTACGCCTATGGTCGTGGGTCATGAATACGTTGGTGAAGTGGTCGATATGGGCCAGGAAGTTCGTGGCTTTACTATCGGCGACCGTGTTTCTGGAGAAGGCCATATCACTTGTGGTCATTGTCGTAACTGTCGTGCGGGCCGAGTTCACTTATGTCGTAACACCATCGGTGTTGGTGTCAACCGTGAAGGGGCATTTGCCGAATACTTAGTTATCCCAGCGTATAACGCGTTTAAGATCCCAGACAATATTTCCGACGAATTAGCGTCAATCTTTGACCCATTTGGTAATGCTGTACATACGGCACTGTCGTTTGATCTAGTGGGTGAAGATGTATTGATAACTGGAGCCGGCCCCATCGGCATTATGGCCGCAGCGGTTGCTAAACACGTTGGTGCCCGTCATGTGGTGATCACCGATGTTAATGAGTACCGACTGGAGCTGGCGAAGAAAATGGGCGCCACCCGAGCGGTCAATGTTGCCAATGAAAACCTTGATACCGTGATGACCGAATTAGGTATGACGGAAGGCTTTGATGTTGGTTTAGAGATGTCAGGGGTACCTTCTGCCTTTACTGCCATGCTTGATAGCATGAACCACGGTGGCAAAATTGCTATGTTAGGTATTCCGCCTGCGGATATGGCCGTTGATTGGAACCAAGTTATCTTTAAAGGATTGGTTATTAAGGGTATTTATGGCCGTGAAATGTTCGAAACCTGGTATAAGATGGCAAGTCTTATTCAGTCTGGCTTGAATTTAGAGCCGATTATTACTCACCAATTCCACGTTGATGAGTTCCAAACGGGTTTTGATACAATGATCTCTGGACGCTCTGGTAAAGTGATCCTGAACTGGGATTAAGCCTCTTAAGCAAGCGTTGCTACTAAGACAAAAGGGGCCGCGCAGAGAAACAATAGGGCGGCTTATGCCGCCTTTTATTCGATTTATAAAAGGTAAATTATGTCTTTTAAACATATCACAGTGGCAGATACACACGCGCTGTTAAACAAAGACGATGTTGTAATTGCAGATATTCGTGATGAAAACACCTTTGCACAAGGTCACATCCCAGGCTCTGAGCACCTTTCCAATGCCAACATTGCGCACTTTATGCAGGAAAAAGAGTTTGACCAACCTATTATCGTGGTTTGTTATCACGGTATTTCTTCACAAGGGGCTGCCAACTACTTAGTGGAGCAAGGCTTTGAAGAAGTGTACAGCATGGATGGCGGCTTTACCCAGTGGGCCAGCGAGCTGCCGGGTGAGATAGAAAAATGACTCTAATTGCCCGTTACCATCACCCTCGACTAGCACAAGGGGCGGTAGACTACTTTAAAACGCAAGGAGTGGAGTGTGTGTTACGTAGTACCGACGGCCAAAATGTCGAGGTGTGGTTACAGCATGGTGATGTTGAACGGGCACAACAGCTCTGGCAAGAGTTTCTCGCCGAGCCCACAGCAAAGCGATACCTTGCAGCGTCATGGCAAACGGGCAGTACTGAGGGGCTATTTCGCTACCCGGGAGAAAAGCTCAATTTATTGCAGCGCTTGTTTGCCTTAAATTGGCTATTGCAAGGCGTGTTTGGCATCAGCCTTATTATCTTTATTGCGATGTTTTTTGGCGATGCCAGAAGTATCTTCGATAACTTACGGTTTGCGCCTGAGCAACCTTTGACATGGTTGGCGCCAACGGTGATTCACTTCAGTGCCATTCACTTGATCTTCAATCTCAGTTGGTGGTTGTATCTCGGCGCACAAGTATCGGCGCGACTAGGCCTAGGGGCATTGATTGCCGTGTACGTTAGCAGTGGTCTTATTAGTAACTTTATGCAGTTTTGGCTGGTTGATGCTAATTTTGGCGGCCTCAGTGGCGTGGTCTATGGTTTATTAGGCTTTTGTTGGATTTACAGTCACCGACACCCCAAGCAACCTGCTTTAATTGCCAAGCCAGTGGTTGGCTTTATGCTGCTGTGGATGTTGTTTGGCTTTACCGAGCTATTTTTCATTAGCATGGCCAATTGGGCACATTTATTTGGTTTACTATCAGGTATGGCAATGGCGGCGCTATGGTCAAGGTCTCAAGACGAACCAAGTCAGCCAGCGCCATAGCAGGTGGTGTTAGTGATATAGATACTTAGTAAAAAGTACGTCACGAACGATTTCTTGGCCTGTTTCTTCTTTTAATAAGGTTTTAAGTTTACTGGCACACCGTTGACGAATTTCTTCTCTACCTGTGAGTGACTTAATGGTTTCTTCACTCTCTTTGCTAAGGATCTGCACGATGGCGTCACGTAACAGTGGCATATGATGCTCAACCACTTCAATATTAGCAACATCATTTAGCATGAGGTCGACGGTCACCCGCACATAGCCGAGCTTCTTACTCGATTGGCCGATGTAGTTGGTGATGATATCTGGCTCAAAACCATAATACCCAACGGCTGATTCTGCTTTTGCTGGCAGCGCAGAAAACAAAGCTGCGCATAGGGTTAGTACAGCAACAAACTGTCTCATGTTGTGTCAGACATCCTAATAAAGTTGATTTGTTGTTAGTTTATACGCAATTGCGCTGATTTTACAGCTGTAGACAACACAAACATAAACTTTTTAGAAGTCGCCAGCTTTGCTATTATGGCGGTGGATTTCGATAACGGAAGTATTAACTTGCCTTTGCAATTACCATTACATCTGCCTTGGCAGAATAATAAGCAATCGCTCAATGTCACTGCGATGCTGTCGCCATATTTATTTGATAATTATTCTTTAACCGCAGCATTAAAAAATGCCTGCGACCAGTTTTCAGTGCAAGTTCTGAACAATCAGCAATTTCCAGCCCCACACTTTTTAGCTGCCTCATTTAATGAGGTTCAGCCTTTGTGGTGTCGTGAGGTGTTGTTGCAATGCGATGGTCAGAACACAGTTTTTGCCCAAAGTTGGCTTAACCCTGCAGCTTGCCACATCGGCATGGACACCATTGGAGAGACGCCTCTGGGGGAGATCCTATTTACAGATCACAGCTGGCAACGCGGTGAGCTGGAGTTTTTCGAGATAACTGGTGAAGCATTACAGCAACTGGCGGAGCATATTGGCGAAAATCTGCACTGGCAGCACGGAGTATGGGCGCGCCGCAGTTGGTTTAAAAATGGCGCAGCAAAAATTTTGGTATGCGAAGTATTTATAGCGAAGCAGTTTTATGATGACTAGAGAAAAGCGCTTAGCCTATGCGCAGTTGATGCGTTTAGACAAACCCATAGGTACTTTATTATTACTATGGCCAACGTTATGGGCACTATGGTTTGCCTCAGCTGGGGTACCAGAGACTAAACTCATTATCATCTTTAGTTTAGGGGTGGTGGTGATGCGCAGTGCAGGCTGTGTGATCAACGATTTTGCCGATCGAAACCTTGATGGTGCGGTAAAGCGAACGGCTCAGCGGCCCTTGGCTAGAGGTGCGGTTTCCGCTAAGGAAGCGTTAGGGCTATTTGCAGTATTGATCGTTATAGCCTTTGCATTAGTGTTGTTGCTGAACTGGCAAACGGTTGTGCTCTCAATAGGGGCGCTGGCATTGGCCGCAATTTATCCCTTTATGAAGCGCTACACTCACTTGCCTCAAGTGGTGTTAGGGGCTGCGTTCAGCTGGGCCATTCCCATGGCCTTTATGGCCACTAATAAAACGGTGCCACTGGAAGCTTGGCTACTATTTTTGGCAAAAATACTTTGGACTGTTGCTTACGATACCATGTATGCCATGGTCGATAGAGACGACGATGTTAAAATTGGTATCAAGTCGACGGCAGTTCTGTTTGCACAGTGGGATCGCCATGCGGTGGCCTTGTTAAACTTTACTTTTATCGCTTTGATGGCCTATGTCGGCGCAAGCTATGCTATTGGTGTTGGCTATTGGCTGGGGTTAGGGGTTGCCTGTGCTCTATTAATATGTCAGCAATATGCTATTCATCGAAGGGCGCGAGAAAAGTGCTTTTGGGCTTTTTTAAATAACAATTACGTGGGCTTGGTGATTTTCACCGGTGTGGTGCTGGGCTTTGCGTTTTAGCTTAAAGTGAGCATAGAGAAAGTGGTAAACGCTTTTGTTTTACCACTTATGGAGTCATTAATAGGTCACTGTTTGCTTATGCTCCGATGCCGTGCCTTCAATCAATTCTAACAAATGGTTGATATGTGAGTGGCCATCGATATGGTGATTGGTTTGTACAATCAGCTGCTCTTTATCAAGTGCTTTGTTGGTTTTTAACAATACTAAGTCGCTGTCTTGGGCTATTTGCTTGGAATGCTCAATGCTAGCAATAGCGAAACTGTTACTGCTCTTAAGGCCATTGATAACTTGGTCGATACTGCCAATTTTGACACTGGTGGATTTATTTAGCGCGTCTACTGCTTCATTTAGCATGGTTTGCACTTGCTTTGACTGTGAAAAACAACCATACATAGGGTAGGCTGTCAATTCCGACTTAGTGATACTGTCTTGATTAGCAAGCGGATGGTTTTTTGATACAAATAGAATCAATTGATCTGGTAGATGAATATCACTGGTAATGCTGTGAGCACTTTGTAAATAGACACTAATATCGATTTCACCCATTTGTAGTTTGCGAGAAAGCTCTAGCTCGTCCTGAAGCTGCATTTCGATTTTGACATCTGGGTACTGTGCTAAAAACTGACCGCAGGAGATTGGCACAATGCCGCTGGCTTGAGAAGTATAACCGATAATCAGCTTTTGATTATCACGGCCAAACAGACTTTGCTTGATGGTCTTTTTGGTTTGGTCTAATTCTGACAACGCTGTTTTACAATATTTTAAAAACAGTTCTCCCTGCTCCGTTAATTTTACTGAGCGAGTAGAGCGCTTGACTAGTTCACAGCCAATCTCATCCTCTAGGGTCTGAATGCTACGGGTTAGGGCGGAAGTACTAATTTGGGTTTGTTCGGCAGCCTGTCTAAAATGTCTTAGATTACCAAGCGCCACGAATTGCTCGAGCTGTTCAAATCTCATGTGAAATTCCTTTTAATTTCAACTAAAACACAGTGATTACGTCTTTCCCTAATAGTAATACACAATCTGAAAAAAATAAAGTGAAGTTTTTACATTCTGATTACAAAACTAGTCAGGGAATTTATCGCGTATCTCAATAAACTGTTCTAAATTATTTAGTAAAAGGTCAACCAATTCAGGATCAAATTGTTTACCACTTTCAGACTTAACTAACTGCAGTACTTTTTCCATTGGCCAAGCCGGCTTATAACAGCGTTCACTGCCCAGAGCATCAAAGACATCAGCCAGTGCCGTGATGCGACCAACAATGTCTATTTGTTTGCCACTAAGCCCTCTGGGGTAGCCTGAGCCATCCCATTTTTCATGATGTTGGTGTGCAATTTTGGCACCACAGAGGAGAATTTCATTATTCGAATTTTTTAATATTTCGTAACCTTGCTCCGCATGGGTTTGCATGATTTGCCACTCTTGTTCATCGAGCTTGCCCGGCTTATTTAAAATACGATCCGGTATGCTTATTTTGCCAATATCGTGGAGCGGAGAGGCCATTTTGATGATCTCTGCTTGATAATTTGATAAGCCATAAAGCTTGGCTAGCAACATGCTGTAATGGGCAACACGCTTAACATGGGAGCCGGTTTCTTTGGAGCGTTTTTCAACCGCTTCACCGAGAATATAAGAGAGTTCTTTTTGCGACTCTTTTACTGTTTCTCGCAACTTTAAGTTGTCGTAAGCCAGTGCGATGTTGTTGGCAAAAAACTCCAGCAGTTGAAAGTCCATGCTTTGTAAATCGCTGTCTTTACTCACGTATATCATGGTCTCACTGCCTTCTTGGGAGGAGAAGTAGCCAATGTACTCATTGTTAGTGCGTAAAGATGACTTTTTGTTGTGAGTTTCAATAAACAGCTTTTGTACGTTTTCTGGCAATGTTGCTGTGCTTGGCTCCACTCCAGCCCCTGAAGCGGCCAGTAACTGAAACTTGGTTGGCTCCTGTGATTGATGATTCACAGCAGCTGCACAGTAAATTTCAGAGTCGGATAAACCCATTACCGCCGAGACGTGCGCTAAAATGGTTGATGCAAAATCTTGAATATTGTTGCATTTTAAAAAATTGGAAGATGCATCAATAATGCGTTCTAAGCCAAGTTTATGCTTTTCAATTATTTGAATATCGCGGTGGGCTCTAAGAGCTGAGTACAGTAATGTTTTGAGCTTTACTGCCGTCAGCTCGGTTTTGTTCTTATAATCATTAATATCATAATCTCTGATCACGGACTCTTCAGGTGCTTCACCGGGTTGCCCTGTGCGTAACACCAAGCGAATATCAAAGTTTTCAAGCTCGTCACGAATATAGCGAATGAGGTCTAGGCCAGCATGATTACTTTCCATCACCACATCGATTAAACCCACAGAAATATTATGCTGCTGACTCAGCACCTGTTTGGCTTCTTGGGCCGAGTAGGCGTGGTGGAATCGTAAGGCTTTATCTTCGAATTGAAAGCCAGATAACACTAACTTAGTGACTTGATGAATATCCTCTTCATCATCGACTACAAGGATATCCCAAAAGTTGTCAGCAGCCTTATCGGTTGAGCTGTCTAGTACTTCATCTGAGAACAAAAATCCGCTCACAGATAGCTCCTCTTTTTACGCAGTTTCAAACCTAGTATAGTCTGCTGCAAAAAGGTCGCTAATTTTGTTGCGGTTTTTTCTCTATATTTTGTAACTCCAGCTCAATGGCATCGCAGGAAATATGTATTTCGTATAGCGACAGTAGCAATGAGAAGGTTAGACTACAAAGGCTAGCGCCAAACAGCACTATGCCTAACAGTGACACATTGACAAACAGGGCAAACATCGAAGAAGTACACAACACAAAGGCCACAATCCCCCACACTTGCATCCGCCTGATCAGTCGAATACGCTTGCGTAAATTATCAATTTGCGCCTTTACTAAAGGGCGAATACTCTCTCCCTCACGAGCATTTAATTCTCTAATCAGTTGCGCTAAAACCAAAAAACGATTGGTATAAGCCAGTAACAGTAAAGAAATAGCTGGAAAGAGTAGACCTGGAGTTGTTAGTGTCATGGTGGTATTGATCCAAACTGCTCGCTAGTTTTTGTAGTGTGATGATAATGCCGACGTTAATCAAGTGATAATAGAGCCTCTGTTGTTATTTTTGCAGCCTATTATTGGTGAGCACAGCAAAGTAGAAGTTAAACACATGAATGATGATTGTTTTAGATGGGTAGAGCTATGCGCGGTCTCTGATGCCATTGAAGCGCATTTGCTAAAAGGTCTGCTAGCACAAGCCAATATCGATGTTAGGTTACAAGGAGAGCACTTATCGGGCGCGGTAGGTGAACTGCCCTGCGATCAAGTGGCGGTGCAGTTATTGGTTTATGCAATAAAATTACCCGAGGCACAGGAAATATTGGTAAACTACAATCAGTCCAAGCGTCAGTCCGATTCAGCCACCGCTGATTGGGTATGTCGCCAATGTGAAGAATTAAATGGTCCAGCGTTTGAGTACTGCTGGCAATGTGGAAACAAGC
Organism: Pseudoalteromonas 'SMAR'; assembly: GCF_048515945.1. Classification (NCBI taxonomy): domain Bacteria; kingdom Pseudomonadati; phylum Pseudomonadota; class Gammaproteobacteria; order Alteromonadales; family Pseudoalteromonadaceae; genus Pseudoalteromonas; species Pseudoalteromonas 'SMAR'. Next base: position 8,820 of record NZ_JBLWMW010000031.1, on the reverse strand, counting down.
ATGAGTAAAGCAAATAACTTTCAAAGAATAAGAGAGTTAAACTATCTTCAAAAAGCCGTTTTAGGGGCCGCCATTATTGAGCGAATGTTACCTAATTACGCGCTGTTTAGTGAGGCGAGCGGATTTGGTGATCAACAGGTGCTGCGTAATGCACTGAATTTAATTTGGGAAAAAATCCTTATTCCAAAGAGTAAAATTGGTCTTGAAAAGTTGGTTGAGAAAGTCGAGCCGAATGTTCCTGAACTCAGTGAATTCGATATGTTTGGCACTTACCCAGCGATTGATGTGGCCACGGCGATTTTGACTATGTTGCATGGCTTAATGGCGAAAGAAGAGCAAGAATTTGTCAGCATCGCTAAAATTTCGCAGGCTTCAGTGGCTAAATACATTGAGTTTAGTTTGCTGGCAGAAGACATTACTCCTAGCAACCAGCTGGTTCGAGAGCACCCGCAAATGCAATATGAAATAGACATATTGGCAGAGCTTATTACTCAAGTGGAGTCAATGGGACGCATCACCAGCGAGTCAGCTAAATCGCTAAAAGCATTGGCACTGGCTGATGGCCAAACCAATATTGGTTTGGAAGTTGCGTAAGTGAACGCGTATAATGCCGCGCTGCAGTTGAGTTGGAGTAAATGATTTGCGTATTTTAGGTATTGAATCTTCGTGTGATGAGACCGGCATTGCTATATATGATGATGAGCAAGGTCTGCTGGCGCATCAATTGTATTCACAGGTTAAGGTCCACGCTGACTATGGCGGGGTCGTGCCAGAGCTTGCTTCGCGTGACCACGTACGCAAAACCATTCCACTGATTGAAGCCGCTTTTGCACAAGCAGGTTGCAGTGCCGCTGACTTAGATGGCATTGCCTATACTGCGGGCCCAGGTTTAGTTGGAGCGCTACTTGTTGGCACTTCAATAGGGCGCTCACTAGCATTTGGTTGGGGGCTGCCAGCGGTGGCGGTTCACCATATGGAAGGCCATCTTTTGGCTCCCATGCTGGAAGAGGATAAACCAGAGTTTCCGTTTATTGCGTTGCTGGTATCCGGTGGTCACACCATGATGGTGAAAGTGGCGGGTATCGGAGAATACCAAGTATTGGGTGAATCTGTTGATGATGCTGCAGGTGAAGCGTTTGATAAAACCGCCAAGCTGTTAGGTTTAGATTACCCTGGTGGCCCTATGCTGGCTAAAATGGCACAACAGGGAGTTGCTGGGCGCTTTACTTTCCCAAGGCCAATGACGGATCGTCCCGGGTTGGACTTTAGCTTTAGTGGTTTGAAAACGGCGGCAGCAAATACCATTCGCAAAGAGGGGAATGATGAGCAAACCAAAGCGGACATCGCCCATGCCTTTCAAACGGCGGTGGTAGATACCCTAGCCATCAAATGCAAAAGAGCATTGAAAGAAACGGGCATTAAGCGTTTGGTTATTGCTGGTGGCGTAAGTGCTAACACTGAGCTGCGACAAAAGCTCGAGCGCATGATGCAAGGTATGCAAGGCCGGGTTTATTATCCTCGCACTGAATTTTGCACCGATAATGGAGCAATGATTGCTTACGCTGGAATGCAGCGTCTTAAAGCAGGTCAACACGCGACATTGGATATGAAAACAAAGCCGCGCTGGCCACTCGATAGCCTAGAAAAAGTTTAATCCTGAGATTTCTTACCCACCCTCGGCTCCTTGCCAGTGAGGAGCCGTTTGATGTTGCCGCGGTGGCGAATAATAATTACCAAGGTTAAAAAGCTCACTGGGATGGTGTAAAGAGGCTTTATCCACCAAGTGTACAGTGGTGCAGCCGCAACGGTGATAATAGCTGCCAGCGATGAATAGCGCGTTACCAACAACACCACTAGCCAGGTGGCAATCAACAGTCCAGCTAACGAAGCGCCAATTGGAAGCAAAGCGCCAAATGCCGTAGCAACGGCCTTACCACCATTAAAGTGAAAGAACACCGGATAGATGTGCCCAAGGCATGCACTGACCGCGATAGCGCCTAACCATAACGGCTCGATATGTAAAAAATAGGCTCCCCAAACGGGTATGGTGCCCTTAAGAATATCAAACACCAATACCATGGCAGCAGGTACCTTACCACCTAAACGCAAGACATTGGTGGCGCCGGGATTATTAGAGCCATTAAAGCGCGGGTCGGGTAATTTGAATAACCGACATACTAAGATCGCCGAGGAAATCGACCCTAGTAAATAAGCACATACGCACATTAAACTGATTAACACTGTCTTCCTTATTTTTTATTGCGTTGTTTTGGGCTATGATCGGCGGTCTTTGGTCCTGCATGAATTACGATGCGATTGCACCATGCAGGTGAATTACAGCGATAAACATGTTTGGAGTTTACATGGATAAAGTCTATATCTCACAGCTACACGTCGAAGCCATAATAGGAGTGTACGACTTTGAAAAAGAAAGTAAACAAAGCCTTTACTTTGATGTTGAGATGTTGACCGATATCGCTGCTGCTGCGCGTCACGATGATATTAATTTGGCGGTCGATTATGCCAAGGTCAGTGAGCGTATTATTGCTCATACACAAGCAAAACCAGTGGAACTACTAGAAACCTTGGTAGAGCAATTAGCGACTATTATTTTACAAGAATTTACGGTAGAGCAGGTACTTATAAGAGTAAGCAAACCCGCTGCAGTGCCTCAGGCACAAACGGTTGGTGTTGAAATTGTGCGAAAAAAATAGAGAAAAATATGGCACAAATATTTATTAGCCTTGGATCTAACATAGAAAAAGAAAAAAACTTACGCAGTGGCTTAGCGGCACTGATTAAGCACTTTCCTCAATATCAACATTCAAGTGTTTATGAGAGCGAGGCGGTGGGGTTTGCCGGTAATAACTTTTACAACTCAGTGTTTGCAGCCACCACCAGCATGCCATTACAGCAAGTCTGTCGGCTATTGAAAACCATTGAGTATGACCATGGCCGCCGCTGTAATGAGAAGAAGTTTAGTCCGCGTACGTTAGATTTAGACCTGCTTTTTTACGATCAGGTCGTTTGTGACTCCCCAGCGCAACTGCCGCGTGATGAAATTACCAAAAATGCCTTTGTACTTCAGCCATTGGCAGAGCTTGCCGGAGACTTCCTTCATCCTACTGAAGACAAGTCGGTAGCGCAGCTGTGGCAGGAGTACCACAACCCAACACAAAAACTATGGAAAGTGGAGTTTGCCAAGTAATGAGTGTTATTGAGATTGTTGTCCTTGCTGTTATTCAAGGTCTCACTGAGTTTTTACCTATTTCGAGTTCTGCCCACTTATTACTGCCTTCGCAAGTATTAGGTTGGCAAGATCAAGGGCTGGCTTTTGATGTTGCGGTTCACGTTGGTACTCTGTTGGCGGTGGTATTGTATTTTCGTAAAGACATTGTCAGTTTGCTGGCCGGTTGGTTTCAATCCTTTGGAGCTTCGGGAAAAAGCAGCAAAGAGAGCCGCTTAACCTGGTGCATTGTGGTGGCTACCATCCCCTTTGTGTTGTTAGCGCCGTTGTTAAAAGACATTGTGGAACTCTATCTACGCAGTGCGTGGGTAATCGCAACTTCCACCATCGTTTTTGGCTTGTTGCTTTGGTATGCCGATGTTAAGGCCAAACAGATTAACGATGAATTTGCCTTAACTTGGAAAAGTGCTCTGATACTTGGTTTGGCGCAAATTACGGCGGTTATTCCTGGTACCTCACGCTCGGGGATTACGATTACTGCGGGACTACTACTTGGGCTCGATAAAAAAAGCGCTGCGCGGTTTTCATTTTTAATGTCAATCCCGGTGATCTCCATGATGGGTCTGTATTATACCCTAGAGCTGGCAGTAGGAGATGAAGTGGTGGATTGGAACGCATTACTCAGTGGCGTGGTATTGTCATTTGTTTCAGCCTACGCCTGTATTTTCTTTTTCTTAAAAATCATCGAGCGCATGGGCATGATGCCATTTGTGATTTACCGCCTTATTTTAGGTGCTGGCTTAATCGCCTACTTAAGTTGGGCAAGCTAAATAAAAATGCCAGCATTTAATGCTGGCATTTTTATTTAGTGGTAAGGCTGTTAGGCAATTTGCTTTTCCGCCAAGCTCAACTCCATCGTTGCCTTTAGTAAGCGATAAAGGTTTATCGAGGCGTCTATCTCTTCTTTGCGGTTGGTTAAACTTTCAATATTGAGCCCCAGTGAAATGTCCAGATGGGCGCAGCTTTTTAAAATCTGATCGAGGTTTTCTTTGCAGACACGAATTGACTCGCTTAATGAGTTGTCGGCATCGAGGATCCGCCATTTGGTGCCTTCTGGTACTGAAATGCCGAGCCACTCCATAAATTGCAGCGTTTTTTCACCGCCACACGGGGTAAAGGTTAAAATGATGCGCTTAGGTGTTTGACCTTGCTGTTTGCAACTTCGTGCGTAACTGGTGATTAAGTCAATGGTCGCCTGGGCATTGTACACCGCTTGCGAGACAAAGAACTCGCAGCCCTGAGTGGTCTTCTGAATTAGGCGCTGATGTTCATTGCCTTTGCTAGCATGACGCTCAGCGATGGTAACGCCACCTAAAAAGTAGTCTTCTTGGTGTTGTTTTAATACTTCATAGGCATCAGCCAAAGGCAACTTGATGTCGCCAGTTGATGACGGGCTACCAACCAGTACTAGATTATTCAAACCAAACTGTTGCTTGGTATCACTTAACCAGCTAGAAAAGGCTTGTTCATCGCGCTGAGCCACGCTTTTGTAGGTGATCACATCAAGTCGAGAAAGCTCGCGAATGAGCTGGCTGTACTCACAGGGATCAACCGTATGCTTAAACGGGAAAGGTCGTGGCACTTGAGTGCGACTGCTCTCATCTTGAATGTCGTAGATGATCACACCGTCATATTCTATTTCATGTAAACGGGCAAGCAGTTTGTTGGCGATCGCTTTTAGCTGCTCAGGCTCAGTGCCGATTTTCGGTGGCGTAGTACCAATTAAATATACCCCTTGGTTCGGGTCGATGATTTTCTCTTGAAGCGTTAAAGCCATAATCCTCATTCCACTAAAGCGGTTTTAGTCTATGAGAAATAATATAGCAGCCATTTAGACGTCTAGATAGATTTTTTTAATGAAAGAATTTCAAGGAGTATGAATTTGCTTCATGTTAATCTCAGGTGGTATATATTTGTTTACAGTTTTATGCTGCAGCTTGTCCGAATAAACGTGTTATGACAATGAATTCAGGCATAATTACCAAGTTACATTGAGCGTAAGCGAACCATGCTCATTTTAGAATAACGATGATTAGGAAAGTCTCATGAAATTTAAATTACTGGCAACCAGTTTTGCTGTGAGTTTGGCACTTGCTGGCTGTACGGCAACCGAAGCGACCAATAATAATACCGCCACTGCTGCAGTGCAGCAGAGTAATAAAGTATTTGCCCAAGACTATGTACTTGAGGAATTAGATAACGGCCTGCGGGTTATGGTAGTGAAAACCGACTACCCAGACGTAGTATCACTGCAAATTCCAGTATCCGTGGGATCACGTAATGAGGTAGAAGCGGGCAAAACCGGCTTTGCGCACTTTTTTGAGCACATGATGTTTAAGGGCTCGGAAAAGTTTCCACAAGATGTCTATGCCGATATTTTAAAAAATTCAGGTGTTGATAACCGCGCTTATACCACCAACGATTATACCAATTACCACTTAAACTTTTCTAAGCAGCACTTAGACAAGGTATTAGAAATTGAAGCGGATATTTTCCAAAATCTCTCTTATACCGAAGAGCAGTTCCGTACCGAGGCCTTGACGGTAAAAGGCGAGTATTTAAAAAATAATGCCAGCCCAATCCGTAAGTTACTAGCGGCAGTGCGTAAAGAAGCCTTTGATGAGCACACCTATAAGCATACCACTATGGGCTTTTTCGAAGACATTGAAGCCATGCCAGATCAAATGGAGTATGGCCAAACTTTCTTTGAGCGTTTTTATAAACCGGAGTACGTTTCGTTAGTGATTGTCGGTGACGTTGACCCGAAAGAAACCATGGAAATGGTGAAAAAACATTGGGGTGGTTGGCAAAAAGGCGATTACCAAGCTGAGGTACCTGTAGAGCCAAAGCAGCAGCAAGCACGTTATGTACATGAGCAGTATGAAGGTTTGCCAGGTCATTGGCTGTTAGTGTCATACAAAGGGGCTGCGTGGCAACCAGAGAAAAAAGACCGCGCGGCATTAGATCTGATCTCGCAGCTGTACTTTTCTGAAAACTCCGACTTATACCAACAACTGGTAGTGGAAAAGCAACTAGCCAGCCAGATGTTTACTTATAACCCTGAAACCAAAGATCCAGGTCTACTGCATGTATTTGTTAAGGTTGACGATGAAAAAGACTTGGCAACGGTGCGAGATGCTATCAATCAAACTTATGCAAAAGCCCGTACAGAGTTGGTCGATGAGAATAAGCTCGAAGCGTTAAAATCTAACCAAAAATATAGCTTTATTAATGGCCTAGATTCCTCTCAAGCGATTGCATCCACCTTGGCGCGTTATGTCCACTTCGAGCGCGATCCTGAGGTGATCAATACTCTATACGCCACTGCGGACAAGGTCAGCCCAGAAGACATTCGCGATATCGCCAACAAGTACTTTGTTGATAGTGGCAGAACCACAGTGACTATGTCTGCGCTGGAGTCGGTCCCAGGCTTTGCACAAGAAGTGAACTTAGATGCGATGGTAACTAAGATGGCACAGCCAGCTGAGCGTCACTTTACGGTACTAGATAACAGCAATGATTCACCATTAGTGGACGTTAACTTGTTATTTTACACCGGTGCAGCAGCCGATCCGCAAGGCAAAAAGGGCTTGGCGGCACTGACTGCAGCGATGATTGCCAATGGCGGCAGTGAATCCATGTCGTACAAAGCCATCCAAAAAGCGCTTTACCCAATTGCCGGAAGCTTTGGCTACCAAATCGATAAAGAAATGATTTCTTTACGTGGCCGCATTCACAAAGACAACGCCGAGCAGTGGTACGACATTGTCAGTCAGCAACTTCTCAACCCAGGCTTTCGAGAGGATGACTTCAAGCGTTTGAAAAAAGAGCTGATTGATGACATTAAAGCCGGACTTAAAGCGTCTAATGATGAGGAACTAGGTAAAGAAGTTTTATACCATGAGCTGTATCAAGGCCACCCTTATGAAAGCTACAACTTTGGTGACTTGTCAGACTTAGAGGCTATTACTCTGGATGACGTCAAGGCATTTTATGCTGAGCAGTTCACCCAAGCAAAGTTGAATGTCGGCATTACTGGCGCCATGGACAAGACGCTTAAAGAGACCATGCTAAACGATTTAGCCAGTTTACCAAAAGGTCAGCAAGCGCGATTAGATATTCCTGATGCCCCAGAGCTTGAGGGTCGCCATGCTACCATCATCGAGAAAAACGCCAAGTCGACAGCGGTTTCATTTGGTTTCCCTATCGATACCATTCGTAGCAGTAAAGACTGGGCTGCGCTTTGGTTAGTGCGTTCTTATTTTGGTGAGCACCGTAACTCTAACAGCCACTTATTCCAGCGTATTCGTCAGGTCCGTGGTATGAACTATGGTGATTATGCCTACATTGAGTATTTCCCTCGTGGTATGTTCCAAACCAAGCCGGATGCCAACTTAGGCCGCAGTGAGCAAATCTTCCAAGTATGGTTGCGGCCACTGCGTTCCAATAATGATGCCCACTTTGCTACCCGCACGGCGTTATTTGAGTTAGACAAGCTCATTAACGAGGGAATGACGCAAACGGATTTTGAGGCAACTCGTAATTTCTTGATTAACTACGTCCCGCAATTAGTGGCCAGTCAAGATCGCCAGCTGGGTTACGCCCTAGATAGCGAGTTCTATGACATCGACGAGTTTACCAGCTATGTAACCCAACAATTGCAAGGGCTGAGCTTGGATGACATTAATCGAGTGATTGCAGAAAACTTACAAACCGATGATATTCACTATGTGTTTGTCACTGGTGATGGCAAAGACATGGCAGAGCGACTGGCTGAAGAGCAGGCGTCGCCACTGGAGTATAACACCAAAAAACCGGATGCCTTATTGGCCGAAGACGCCAAAATTGCAACCTACCCACTTAATATTCCAGCGGAAAATATCAGCACTATAGACGTTGAGGCGGTGTTCAAATAACGCCACCAAGGAACCCTCAGGGCGACTCAATGTCGCCCTTTTTTATGCTTGCCTGCTTGGCCCTAGAAAACACTGTATGTCTGCAGTCGTTATTAGATATAACCAAGTGTTAGCAAAGGCCTTTTTAATTCTACATGACACACAGTAGCGCGAAGCGTTACACTATAAGGATTAAAGGTATCCTTGGAAGAAGTGTAATGAGACATGAGATCTGGAATAAACTGCGTGAAGAGGCCAATGAATTAGTGTCACGCGAGCCACTGCTGGCAAGTCACGTCTACTCTAGTATCTTAAATCACGAATGCTTAGGCTCGGCGCTAAGCTTTATTGTCGCTAATAAGCTGGCTGATGCCGTGGTGTCAGCATTTACTATCCGCGAATTATTCGACCAAGCTTTTGTCCATTGCGATACCATGCTGACTCACGTTGCCAACGATATAAAAGCGGTTAAAGATCGGGATCCAGCTGCCGATAGTTACCTCAATGTTATTTTAAACTTGAAGGGCTTTCATGCTATCCAAGCACACCGACTGGCCTACTGCTTATGGCGGCAAGACCGCAAAGAGCTGGCCCGGTTTATTCAGAGCAGAACCTCTGAAGTCTTTGGCGTTGATATCCATCCTGCTTGTAAAGTCGGTCATGGTATTATGTTTGACC